>CABYFN010000014.1 GCA_902518235.1 uncultured Pelagibacteraceae bacterium
ATTCTTTTCAACCATTACTGACATATTTATTCTAACTAAAGGTCTATTATCTGATAATAATTCTCCTCCAGATCTAATGATCTCAACATTTTTCTTTTCTGCTAGAAGACTAGCTGTTACTTGTTTAACTGAACTATCTTTTGATCTGGCATATTCATTCATATTGTTCAGCAATTCAATTTTTGATTTCATTGACTTGCTCTCAATTGGATCAACGTCTTTATAAAGCTTCTGATTAGTTTTTTTAATTTCTGAATTATATGTTCCGCTATTATTTTTTAAAGTTGACTTAAGATTTTCGCTAGAATTTTTTAATGATTTTTCAGAAATTTCGTTTGAATGAGAATAAGCAACTGTATCATCTGTTACAGCTCTAAAACCATAACCTAAGTCAGATGTATAATTTGAACTTTTAATTTTGTTATCATCTAATACAATTGTCTCAGATTTTGTATCCTCTATATAAAGCTCACCATCATCACAATTATTTAGAGTTTCAGAAACAATACTATCAGCTTTTTCTGAGGTTAATTCTGAATTTTTAAGTAAAGATGACATTAGCTATATTTAAAGGTGAATTTAATTTTATCAAGAATGATATGCGCGATTATTGATCACATCAAGTAAGGCTAATTACTTAATTTTCTTCAAAAAAAAATCAGTTAAATGTTTAATAGTTGCCTTTGGATTTTGCTCTGGAATGAAGTGACCTGAGTTTATAGGATAACCTATAACTTTTTTTTGAGTGTATCTTTGCCAAATTTTTATTGGTTTGAACTGCTTTCCAATTACTCCCTTGCTTCCCCATAACACTTGCACTGGAATATTTAGTTTTTTCTTTCTATCTTGTTTGTCATGATCCAAATCAATAGTTGCAGACGCCCTATAATCTTCACAAGATCCATGAATTCTTTTTGGTTGTTTGAAACATTTTAAATAATTTTCTTCAACTTTTCCAAATTTGTGATTACCTGACCATTTATCTAAACAACTTTTCATCCATTTGCGTGGATCGCTCATTATCATTTTTTCAGGTAACCATTTTGGTTGAATTAAAAAAAACCAATGAAAGTAAGCTTTTGCAAAATCTCTCGTCGTTAGTTCGTACATATCTAATGTTGGACAAATATCTAAAACACTAAGAGCTATTATATTTTTTCTATGATCTCTTGCTAACCTGTGAGCAACTCTTCCACCTCTATCATGTCCCGCAACAAAAAATTTGTTAAACCCTAATTTTATCATCATCTGTTTCATGTCACTTGCCATTTCTCTTTTTGAGTAGTTGTAATGTTTGCTATCTGATGCTGGAGCAAGACTATTTCCATATCCTCTTAAATCTGCAGCAACCACTGTAAATCTTTTAGATAACTCAGGAGCTGTTTTGTGCCACATTAAATGTGTTTGTGGATATCCGTGTAGTAAAAGTAATGGTGGACCTTCACCACCAACTCTACAAAAAACCTTGCCCTTTTTTACCTTTACGTACTTTGACTTAAAACCATTAAACATGCTTAATAATATGAATTTTTCAAAGTATAACTAATGAAAACTTAGTATCAATATTAATAATATTTAATTTGAATTTACTTAGTGCACCTGTATAAATTCGGATTTGTGAGAATTGAAGAAGAATTAAAACTAGATTATTCAGACGTCCTTTTTAGACCTAAAAGAAGTACGCTACAAAGTCGTAAAGATGTAAATCTTTTAAGAACATACAGATTTAAATATAGTAAAAATGAGTGGTCGGGTATTCCAATAATGGCTGCAAATATGGATGGGGTCGGAGAGCTTGGAGTAGCTGAGAAATTATCTGAATATGGCATGATTACATGTTTAACTAAACAACATGATGTAAAAAAAATAAAGCAATTTAAAAAAATTAAATCTATTTATAAAAATATAGCTATTAGCATTGGTACTAAAAAAGAAGATTTTGAAAATTTAAACAAAGTTTTAAGAGAATTTGGATTTATAAAGTTCATTTGTATTGATGTTGCTAATGGTTATTCTGAATACTTTAGTAAATTTTTAAAATCTGTAAGAGAAAAATATCCTACTAAAACTATTATTGCTGGAAATGTGGTTACTGCAGACATGACGCAAGAACTTATTTTATCTGGTGCAGATATTGTAAAAGTTGGGATTGGTCCAGGAAGTGTTTGTACAACAAGAATTCAAACAGGAGTTGGCTACCCTCAATTAAGTGCTGTAATTGAATGTGCTGATGCAGCCCATGGTTTAGGAGCTCATATAATTGCAGATGGTGGATGTACATGTCCTGGAGATGTTTCAAAAGGTTTTGGGGGTGGTGCAGATTTTGTAATGTTAGGTGGAATGTTTGCAGGTCACGATGAAGGCAAAGGGAAAATAGTTAAATCAAACGGCTCAAAATATATTGAATTCTACGGCTCAAGTTCTGAAACAGCAAATAAAAAGCATTATGGAGGATTATCAAATTACAGAAGCAGTGAAGGAAGAACTGTAAGAGTTAAATATAGAGGAAAAATAAAAGATACAATTCAAGATATTCTAGGTGGTGTTAGAAGCAGTTGCACTTATGTAGGTGCTCCTTCATTAAAACAATTAAGTAAATGTACTACTTTTGTAAGAGTTGCAAAACAATTTAACGATACTTTCACTAAGTAAGTATGAAGGAATACAAAATCGCATCAATTGCTGGAGATGGTATTGGAAAAGAGGTTGTTCCAGAGGCTTTAAAAATACTTAAAGAAGTAGCAAATCAACATCAATTTAAATTAAAGATAGATGAATTTGATTTTTCATCATGCGATTATTATGAAAAGCATGGAAAAATGCTACCTGATGATTGGAAACAACAAATTGGTAATCATGATGCGATATTTTTTGGTGCAGTAGGTATGCCAGATAAATATCCAGATCATATTACTTTATGGGGTTCCCTACTACAGTTTAGAAGAGAATTTGATCAATTTATTAATTTAAGACCAGTGAAATTATTTGAAGGAGTAAATGCACCATTAGCAAATAAAAAACCTGGTGACATAGATATGATGATAGTGCGTGAAAACACTGAGGGCGAATATTCTTCGGTAGGTGGAAAAATGTATCAAAATACTGAAAGAGAAATTGTTATACAAGAAACTATAATGTCTAAACATGGAATAGATAGAGTTCAAAAATTTGCATTTGAATTAGCAAAAACAAGAGATAGAAAAAAATTAACTAATGCCACAAAATCAAATGGTATTTCTATAACCATGCCATACTGGGACCAAAGATTTTATGAAAATAAAAAAGATTTTCCTGAGATTAAAACAGATCAATTTCATATTGATATTTTAGCTGCAAGATTTGTTTTAACACCAGAGTGGTTTGATGTTGTCGTAGCATCAAATTTATTTGGAGATATTTTATCCGATTTAGGTCCAGCATGTACGGGAACAATTGGTATAGCTCCATCAGGAAATATTAACCCAACAAATAAACATCCTTCTTTATTCGAGCCTGTTCATGGATCAGCACCTGATATTGCTGGAAAAGGTATTGCAAATCCAATAGGTCAAATTTGGTCTGGCGCTATGATGTTAGATTATTTAGGCGAAAAAGAAGCTGCAACACGAATAGTAAGTTCAATTGAAAAAACTTTGCTAGAAAAACAAAATAGAACTAAAGATCTAGATGGTGATAGCAATACAAAAGAATGTGCTAATAAAATCTTAGATAATATAAATTAACTTAAGTTGTTAAATATTGAATAGCAAAAAATATGGTAGCAAATGATGCAAAAGTTGAGATAAATAAACCTTTTATTATATTTTCAGGACTTACATTATAAGCAGAACATAATACTACAGCTGTATGACCACATGGTGCAACACTAACAAAAAAAGCACCAGGAATTTTTTCAGGTTGTCCAGCATCAAATATGATAAAGCCGATTATCAAGAGGATGATTGGGGAAACTACTAATTTCAATATAGATACAGAAGCAGTTAGTTTATTAATAACTTTATGTGTGTAAAAAGATAATGTGATACCAATTGCGAAAAGTCCTATAGGGGAAACACAAGCTGCCAAAACAGAAAGAACGTAGTCTATTGGCGTATCATCGATATTTATCTTAAACACAAATAGTAAAAGACCAATTAAGATTGAAAATATCATTGGATTAAGAACTATGTTCTTTATAAATGCAGTTAATCGAATATTTTTTTTAGTAGTAAGTTCTAAAAAAAAAGCAATTACAGATAATAAAATAACCCCATCCATTAATATTATACTTGTTACTTGAGTAATTACTTCAGTTCCAAAATAGATTTTTGTAATAGGTAATAATAATGTTACATGATTTGATAGTGCTACCATTAATGCCCATATAATAGATTCTGGAATAGGTCTTTTAAAAAACTTTGATGTTAATAAAAATGTTAAAAACCCAAGACTTCCTTGCATTAAAAAATATGAAACTATCTGTTTTATATCGACTTGGCCGATTTCACTTTGAGCAACAAATTTAATTATTAAGGCAGGGACCGCTACATAGAATAAAAACAAATTTAAAACTTTTGCATGACCTAAATCAAAAATTTTTAGTTTTCCAAAAACAAAACCAAATAGTGTGATAAAGATAAAAGGCGTTAACCCAAGAAATATTGAATACATTTTATTAAAGTATTGTTATTCTATGAAGTATTCTATTACCTTTAAACGGTGTAGCCTGATGGAGCATGGCTCTATTATCCCAAATAGCGAGCTGATCTTTTTCCCATTCTAATGAATATTGAAAAGTTTTTTTTGTCTGATGATTGAATAAGAACTTCTTTAAGTCTTTTTTTTGTTTAGTCATATATGTATTAAATTTTAAAAAGTGTCCTGGGCTACAGTATATAGTTTTTTTATTTTTAATAGTTCTTATTATTTTATGTCTGGAAATCAGTTCTTTAGATATTTTTCCTTTTTCTTTTTCTCTCTCCACAGTTGTGATTGATATTGGTCCATGTGAAGAGTAGATGCCTTTTAATTTTTTAAGCTTATTTTTATAATTTTTTGATAATTTTTCATAAGCTAAGTACTGCGAAGAAAAGTCAGTATTAGCAACACCTTTTTTAGGTACTAGTTTAGAAAGTAACATCGTGTATCTAGGAGGTTTTTTTGTATAAGAGGAGTCTGTGTGAAATTGTTCACCAAAGCTAGGTCCTTTGTCAGTAGCTTTACGTTGTACAACAGTTATTTGAGGATATTTTTTATTTAAACCTTTCAATCTTGGATAATTAGCTGGTTTACCAAATTTTTTTGCAAAATTAAGATAATTCTTGGAACTAAGTTTTTGTTTTGGAAAATAAATCATTCCATACTTATCAAGTGTAGACTTAATTTCTTTTAACTGCTTATTGTCAATTTTGTTAAGATTACAAATAATTTCTGCAGCCCTATTTTTTTTTGAAATTATTTTTAACATTAAATATCTTTTATATTTTTTTGATTTAAGGGTTTTTTAATTATTGTTACAGGGTATTTTTTCTTTTCAACTTCAATAGATAAATTTTTATTGATCAAATTTTCTATAGTATTTCCAGAGTTGACATAACCAAATGAGATATTTTTTTTAAAATTAAATGAATAGTTTCCTGATGTTGTTCTTCCAATTATTTTATCATCCAAGTAAATTGGCTCTTCATGAAGTAACAAAGGTTCTCCAGGTCTGTTATCTTTCAATACCATCATAGCTAATGATTTTGTGGGGTTCTGATCTTTAATTTTTAATAATGCTTCTTTTCCAACAAAATTTATATTTTTTTTATAACTGATTGCAAATTTAAGTCCTGCTTGATATTGATTTTCTTCAGGCGATATATCATGTCCCCAATGTAAAAAACCACTTTCCATTCTCATAATATCCATTGCATGAGCACCACACAGTGATAAGCCATGATTTTTACCCTCTTTAATAATAGCTAAAAATAGTTTTCTGCTTTCATCTATGTTTGCATATAATTCAAAACCTACTTCTCCTACATAAGACAATCTTTGAGCCCAGACTTTAACTCCGTCAATAGTAACAAATTTTCCATGACTAAACTTTATGCCTTCATTTGTAAAATCATCATTACTGATATTAGATAGTAAATTCCTTGATTTTGGTCCGTATAATCCTAGGCATGTTAAATCTTCTGTTAAATCTTTAAAATTGACCTCTTCTGAAATATGTTTTTTTATATGAAATTTATCATGTTCTCTTGTTGCTGCTGGACCTATCACTCTAAAATGGTTTTTTTCAAGACAAGTAACAGTAACATCTGTTTCTATTCCTCCATCTTCATTTAACATCTGGGTATAGGTTGCTCTACCCTCAACATCTTTTATGTTTGCAGTACATATTTTTTGTAATTCTTCATGAACATTTTGCCCTTCAAGGTCAAATTTTGAAAAAGGAGATAACTCAAATAATCCTACGTTTTCTCTGGTATTTTTAGTCTCATATTCAGCTGATGGATACCAATTTTGATAACCAAAACTATAAATGTAATCAGCCTTTTCACCTTTTAACGCATACCACATTGGTCTTTCAAAACCACCTGAGGTTCCAAAACAAGCTCCTAATTTTTTTAGCTCTTCTTGGTAGGGTAATATAATTTGGTTTCTTGATGTTTTATGTTGTTTATATGGCCAATGCATTCCATATAAATCACCGAGTGTTTCTGTGACTCTCTCCATAATAAATTTTTTTGATGAATGAAATTTTTGAAATCTTTTAATATCTAATGAAAATAAATCTTCATTAATGTGTCCATTAATCATCCATTCTGCGGTAACTCGTCCAGCGCCTCCTGAACTTGCAATCCCAATACTATTAAAACCACAACATGTAAAAAGTTTTTTAATCTCAGGAGTTTCACCTAAAAGATATTGAGTATCAGGAGTAAATGACTCGGGACCAGAGAAGAATTTTCTAATTCCTGCATTTTCTAACATAGGCAACCTATGGAATGATTTTTGCAAATAAGGTTCGAAATGATCAAAATCATCTGGTAATTCACCAAATGAAAAATCATCTGGAACAACACCAGTATTTTTAAAGGCTGGTTTTGCATTTGGTTCAAAAATTCCAACTAAAATTTTCCCTGCGTCTTCTTTAAGATAGAGACAATTATTATAATCTCGTAAAACTGGTAAGTTTTTTGGTAAATCTTTCATTGGTTCTGTGATCACATAAAAATGTTCATTTGGATACAATGGAATGCTAACATTCATTTTTTCCCCTATTTGTCTAGACCACATACCTGTTGCTAAAACAACATATTCACAATCAATTTTTCCTTTATCAGTCTCAACTCCAACTATAGAATTATTTTTAACAAGAATTTTTGTTACAGGCGTTTTTTCAAAAATTTGTGCTCCTTCCATTCTAGCAGCTTTTGCTAAAACATTAGTTACACCTACCGGATCAGCTTGACCATCTTTTGGCATAAAAACACTTCCAATAATGTCCTCATTATTTACAACAGGATATAAATCTTTTGTTTGTTTTTTATCTAAAACATGTACTTCAACATCAGATAGTTGGGCAGCAGTTGCTTGTCTTAATAACTCTTGCATTCTCTCTTTTGTGGTAGCTACTGTAATTGCTCCATTCTGTTTTAATCCTATTGATAATTCAGTTTTCTTTTCTAATTCTTGATAAAGATCCAAAGTATATTTTCTTAACTTTGTAATAGTAGATGAGGCTCCTAATTGACCCATTAGACCAGCCGCATGCCATGTAGTTCCAGATGTTAATTGGTCTCTTTCCAATAGAACGACATCTTTCCAACCAAATTTAGCTAGATGATATGCACACGATGTTCCTGCCACGCCGCCTCCAATGACTACAACTTTAGTGCTTCTTGGTAAATCTTTATCCATGAGAATATTATTAGCGTATTATAATACTTAAAAACAGACAATGTGGTCAATATGGATTGGCCTTTTAATGCCAAACTTTTCATCTACCTCATGTTGGTGAATGTGATGAGAATGAACAAATACTGGGATTTGTAAATTACTCTGAGTTTTAAGAGTGTATATAAAATTTGTTCCTCTAAATTTACGATCAACAACTTCTAATTTTAGATTACTTTTATCATCATGCTCTAAATCTTCCGGTTGTAATAAAAGTTTTACTTCTGATCCGTTTGGATAATGTTTAACAAAATTACCTTCGATTGTGCCAAGATCTTTATTTTCTAAACTATTTTCGCTTGTAACTTTTGCAGGAATTAAAATTCCTCTATTTAAAAAATTTACCACTTCTACTGAATTAGGAAAATGATAAACATTATAAGGATCATCAAATTGCTTTAATTGTTTATTTAAAATTATTCCACATTTACTTCCTAAATAAAAAGCTTCATATGAGTCGTGAGTGACAATTATAGTTGTTATTTTAGATTTACTTAACAATTGTTTTAATTCTACTTGTATTTCCTCTTTAAAGCTTTGATCAACGTTTGAAAGAGGCTCATCTAAAAGTAACAAGTCTGGATTTGAAACTAATGACCTAGCTAATGATGCTCTTTGAGCCTCTCCTGCACTAATTTCATGTGGATATTTATTTAATATTTTCTTTAAATTTAAGAAATTAATCATTTCTTTTGGATTAATTTTTTTTTTCTTTTTACTTTTTTTTTCAGTGCCAATTAAAATGTTTTTTTCAACATTGTAATGTGGGAATAAACTATTTTCTTGAAAGGCAAGCGATATATTTCTGTCCTCTGGTTCAATATGAATTTTTTTTGAGGAAATCGTTTTATTATTGATTGTTATGGTTCCATTATTTATTTTTTCTAAACCAGCTATAGTTCTTAAAATTGTAGTTTTTCCAATTCCAGATGGTCCGAGAAGGCAAATTATATCTCCCTCATTTTTAATTGAAAATGATACATTTTTAACCTTGGTTTTCCCCCCAATTTTAAAGTCTACATTTGCAACTTCTAAAAAATTATTATTCATTATTTTCTTTTAAAATATATTTTGAAGTAATTGTAATAAAAAAGGCAGCAATTAAAATTAAAAATAGAGAGGGTACTGCTGCTGCTTCAAGCATATCCTCAGATGCTGAAATATAAGCAGTTGTTGCTAATGTCTCAAAATTAAAAGGCCTTAAGACCAATGTTATTGGCAATTCTCTAATTATCTCTAGTGATATCAATATAACAACGAATAAAAGAGAATTTCTCAAATATGGTACATGAATATTAGTAAAAGTTTTTCTTTTTGAATATCCAAGAAGATATGCGCTTTCATCAACTGAAATATTGATTTTTTCATATCCTGATTTTATTCCATTAAAAGCTAAAGAGTAAAAACGTACAAAATAAACAATAACTAATCCTAATATTGATCCTATAAAAAATTTTTTGATTGATAAAAAACCTAGAGACTTGATTATATTTTCGTCAAACCATGCAATAAATGTTATAAAAGCTACAGCCAATATTACTCCTGGTATCGCATATCCCGAAATTGAAATTGTAGATAAAAAGTTTAGAATTTTATTTCTAGAAACACGGTTACCGTAATTGGATATTAATGAAAATATTATTAAAACAAAACTAGACAATAATACTAGATAAAGAGTATTAGCTAAAAGATTGATTATGTTTATATCAAAAAAATTTTCTGGAAATTTTATTGTCCAATAAAGCATTTGCCCTAGTGGAAATAGAAAACTTAAAAAAAATAAAAGAAAACAAAATATAAAAGCTGTTATAGATTTATATCCTGACAATTTGATTTTTTCTTTTTGTTTGAACCCACCTTTTGCGTCCAAGTGATATTTTGCTTTTTTTCTAGATAAACTTTCGGTTAAAAATAAAACAAAAATAAATAATAAAAGAAAAAATGATACCCTATTAGCAAATGCTAAATCATCAAAGGTTATCCATGCGTTATATATGCCAGTCGTTAATGTATTAACTGAGAAGAAGTCAACTGCTCCAAATTCTGCTAAAGTCTCCATTGCGACTAGGGAAAGGCCAGCAACTATGGCAGGACGAGCGGCTGGCAAAATTATTTTATAAAATGATTTAAATTTTGAAAAACCTAAATTTTTTCCTAAATCAATTAAATTTTGTGATTGATACAAGAAAGAAGCTCTCACTAAAATGTACACATATGCATATAATGAAAAAGAAATTGACAGTATCAAACCAAACATACCGTCAAATTTTGGAATATTTTTATTATATTCTCCATCACCAAATAAGCTTTTTAATATAGTAAAAGCAGTCCCATAATTATCAAAAAAAGCAAATAATGAGTATGCATAAATATAAGGAGGTATGGCGAAGGATAAAATTAAAGCCCATTTAAAAAAATTAACTCCAGGAAATTTATAAAAAGAAACTACATAAGCCGATCCGACTCCTAAAAAAAAAGTTAAAAATATAACGCCAATCAAAAGTGACAATGAATTGACAATATATTCAATTAAGAAAGTGCTTTTAAGAATGTCAAAGTATCTAGAGGTTTCCTCAAAAAAACTTAACGAAACAGTAAATATTGGAATTAGAACAAGCAATGAAATTAAAAACGAGCTTAAAAACCAGATGTGAAATTTACCAGAAAACATGAGTACAAGTTTATTGTAAATATAATATATAGTCTTGATATATTTTTTAAAAGTGCCTACGAAGGATACATAGGCACTTTTATCAAGAAAAATCAGATATTGAATACTTTTAGAATGTGCGGAAAATCTTTAGTATTTATCTCTGAAAACTTTCTTTTATTTATTCTTTTGTTAATTTTTTTACACTCCTCAGCACATGGGTTACATGGCTTGGCTGATTTATTTAAATTAACATCAGACATAAATTTTTTTTTAACCTTCAATGTTATTTCCAACCTGCAGCTGTCATTACCTCTAATGCATCAGCTTGTTTTTTACCATAACTAGCAACACTTGTTGTTAGATCTTGTTTAAAATCTAAACCTAAGTTATTGACTACTAATGGACTTGGTGAAACACCTGAAATCATTGGAAACTCAAATGTGTTATTAGTAAAGTGTTCTTGAGACTCCGGTGATAATAAGAAATCAACAAGCGCAATTGCATTTGCTTTATTAGGCGCACCTTTTACTAAAGCTGCACAACTAATATTCATATGTGCTCCTCTATCATTTTGATTAGGAAAGAATGCTTTAACTTTTTTTGCAGCCTCTTGTTGTTCTGGACCTTTATTACCTGAAAGCATCAATGCTAAATAATATGTATTAGCAACTGCAATGTCAGCTTCACCAGCTGCTACTGCCATAATTTGTGCTCTATCATTTCCTTTTGGATCTCTTGCCATATTAGCAACAACACCTTTTGCCCATTCGGCTGTAGCTTTTTTTCCATTATTTTTAACTAATGATGCCACAAGTGATTTGTTGTAAATATTACTTGATGCTCTGATTACTAATCTACCTTTCCATTTTGGATCAGCTAAACCTTCGTAAGTCATTCCAGATAGTTCAGCACCTGTAACTCTTTCAGGTGAGTAGTAAATAATTCTAGCTCTTTTTGCTACTCCAACCCAATGAGTTGTTCTAAAGCTTTTTGGAACTTGAGATTTAATTGTTGAAGATACTAAACCAGATTCTGTCATGCCTTTAGCTTGAAAAGCACCACATCTACCAGCATCAGCTGTGATATAAAGATCAGCAGCAGAGTCAGCCCCTTCTTCAATCATTCTTTTTTCTAATGCACTAGACTTACCGTTAATTAAATTAACTTTAATTCCAGTTGCAGCTGTAAACTTTCCGTATAGGTCAGCATCAGCTTTGTAATGTCTTGCATTAAAAATATTTACTTCATTTGCTAACGCAAAAGTTGAAACAAATATTGATATAATTAATGCAGAAATTGATATTTTTTTCATTAATTGCTCTCTTTGTTAGTTAATTGTTATATTTATATATAATTGAAAATGAGAATTATTCGCAATGATAATGATTATCAATCTCAATATTGACGCACCAATTGCTATGATATTGTTGTGATTTTAAGACTTAAATTCTGAAATTTTACTATAAAGAAAGTTCCTAAATATTGTCACTCTTGCAACATTTTTAAGAGATTCGGGGAATACAAAATGTGCCTCCGTAATAGGTCCTTCAATCTTGGGGAGTGCTTTTATTACATTGCTAGATAATGATACTATGTAGTCTGGCAGTGCTGCAAGTCCTACCCCACTTTCAACAGCCAAAAGTAATCCCATCACACTATTGACTTTCATCACTGATTTTCTTTTTTTATTATCTTTCATTCCAAGTTTTAAAGCCCAGTCGGGATTAAAAACTGGAGATGGAGCACCTCTGCCAAAAGATATAAATTTATGTTTATTTAAATCATTAATAGTTTTAGGAATCCCATACTTTTCAAAATATTTACTAGATCCATAAATATGGTAATTAATATCCATAAGTTTCCTTTGGATATAGTTAAGCTGTTTAGGTCTTCTCATAAATATTCCAATATCAGCTTGTCTTGTGCTTAAATCTAACTCTTTATCATCAAAAATTAATTCTACTTCAATTTCTGGATTTAACTCCATAAATTCTTGAATTCTTGGTGTTAACCAATGCGTTCCAAAACTTCTAACGGTTGTGATGGTTAATTTTCCACTTGGTTTATGTTTTTGGTCTCCTAACGTTGTTTCAACTTCTTTAAGTTTGCTGATAACCTCATGTGCAGTTTTATAAAGGTATTCACCATTTTCTGTTAAAGTCAGACCTCTTGCATGCCTTTCAAATAGCTTTACTTTTAAGTCTTCTTCTAAAGATTGAATTTGTCTGCTTATTGCTGATTGGCTAAGATTTAAAATTACTGTGGCACTTGTAAAACTTCCAGCCTCAGCCACGGCGTGAAAAATTTTTAATTTATCCCAATCCATTATTTGTTTACATCCACTAGAATTCTATTTTTTAATTTACCTTCTAGCATTTCAGGAAATATATTAAGAACTTCCACAAGACTAACAGTTTTAATTGATTTTTCTATTATACTAAAATCTACTAAATTTGGTACTTCGCCCCAGACAAATTCTTTTCGTTTGTTGCTAACATTAACAGAGTCTACGCCCCATAATTTAATTGCTCTAATATAAAATGGAACTACGGATGTATTTAATTTATTAGTTCCGCTTGCGTTACCGCACACAGCAACAATTCCTTTTGGTCTTGTTTGAGAAATAGCATTTGCTAAAATATTTCCACCAACAGTATCAACAACGCCATCCCATGTGCCTTTGCCAATTAATCTTGGCTCACCTTCAAATTCTTTACGATCTAGAACAGTTTTAGCCCCTAATTCTTTTAAATAATCAGCTTTTTCCGGTTTTCCTGTAATAGCGGTTACATTGCATCCCATTTTTGCAAGAATATTTACAGCAACCATACCAACTCCTCCTGTTGAACCTGTTACAAGAACATCGTTTACTTTACTTTGTAGTAATAATTCTTCCTTAGCTTTAACAGCAAAAGCACACAGCATAGCCGTAAAGCCTGCTGTACCCATCATCATGGCCTGTTTTAAATTGATACCATCTGGTTTTTTAATCAAAAATTCTTTTTTAACTCTCGCATATTGTGAAAATCCACCATGAAATAATTCACCAACTCTACATCCGGTTAAAATAACTTCATCACCTTCTTTAAATTCTTCTGAATTACTTTCTGCCACTGTTCCAGAAAAATCTATTCCTGGTATTCTTGGAAATTCTTTAACTAATTTAGCTCCATCCTTTAAAACAAGTGCGTCTTTATAATTTAGGTCTGTATAATTAATCTTGACTAGTACTTCACCATCATTGATAAAATCAAAACCTATGTTTTTAACTTCCCTTGAGAAATTTTCACCTTCTTGGTTTATTACCAAGGCTTTGAAAGTTTCTGACATTTTAATATAAAATTATTTTGCTATAAATCTTAAGTATCTATTTTGATAGCTTAGGTCATCTTTAAATTGACCTAAATAGAAATTAGTGACAGTTGTAGCTTGTTCTTTTTTAATTCCTCTCATAGTCATGCATTGATGAGTTGAGTCTATTGTTACAGCAACACCTTTTGCATCTAATGATTCCATTAAAGTGTTAGCGATTTGAACTGTCAATCTTTCTTGTGTTTGAAGTCTTTTAGAAAAAACTTCTACTACTCTTGCAATCTTGCTTAATCCAACTACTCTTTCATTTGGAATGTAAGCAACATGTGCGATACCAATGATGGGTGCCATATGATGTTCACAATGACTTTGTACAGATATATTTTTCTGAACAACCATGTCACTGTAACCTTCAACATCACCAAATGTTTTGCTCAAAATTGCTTTTGGGTCCTCTTGATAACCTTTAAAATATTCTTTGAATGCTTTAGTTACTCTCTTTGGAGTTTCTAGTAAACCTTCTCTTGTAGGATCTTCACCTATCCATCTCAAGATTTTTACAAATGCTTCTCTTGCTTCCTCATCAGAGACAGCTTCGAGTTTTTTGTTATTTTCGTTTTTTACTAATTTCATGATGGGTTTTTATATATATAAATCCTCAAATTTAAAATATTTAATATATTCAGTAATATGTTAGATAATGCGACTTATATATGTTTAAAAAAAGAGAAAATGTCGCTGATATAGAGGAAGGCAATCTATTATCTCCAAAATTTGATAATGATGGTTTAATTCCAGTAATTACAACATGTGCAGAGACTAAAGAAATACTAATGCACGGTTATATGAATGTTGAGGCTTTTAAATTAACAATAGAAACAAAAGAGGCTCATTACTGGAGTAGATCTAGAAAAGAAATTTGGCATAAAGGTAAAACAAGTGGCTATACTCAAAAAGTAAAAGAAATAAGAATTGACGACGACCAAGATGCAGTTTGGATTACCGTAGATATTGGTGATGGCGCAAGTTGTCATGTCGGTTACAGATCATGTTTTTATCGATCGGTACCAATGGGTAAAATTGAAAACGCAAGAAAAGTTGAAATGAAGTTTGAAGAAGAAAAGAAAAAATTTGATCCAGAAGTTGTTTATAAAGGACAACCAAATCCTACTAAAATTTAATGAGTGAAGCTCAAAAAAATGTTCTTGGAGAAGATCTTGAAGAATGTTCAAAAAATCCTTTAACCGGTTGGTTCAGAGATGGATGTTGTAATACTGATGAAAACGACCGTGGTTTACATACAGTTTGTGTTAAAGTTAATGACGAATTTTTAGAGTGGTGCAAAGAGGCTGGTAACGATTTAATAACTCCTCACCCTGAATTTGGTTTTCCTGGATTGAAAGATGGCGATAACTGGTGTGTTTGTGCTAGTTGGGTTGCGAGAGCTTTTGAAGCAGGAGTTGGATGTTCTTTATATTTGAAAAAAACCCACGTTAATACTTTAAAGTTAGTACCAATTGAAACTTTAAAAAAATTTGCAATAGATCTTTCTTAACTACATATTTCCGTATTTAGGTCCACCCCCACCTTCAGGTGTAACCCATGTAATATTTTGAGACGGTTCTTTTATATCGCAAGTTTTACAATGAATACAATTTTGAGAATTAATCACAAATTTCTCAACATCATTTTCTTTTTGAATTTCATAAACTCCAACTGGACAATATTTTTGAGCAGGTTCATCATATTTTGCTAGAGTATATTTTATTGGTAAATCCTTATCTTTTAATTTTAGATGTACAGGTTGATTTTCAGTATGATTAGTTCCTGTTAGATAGACAGAGCTTGTTTTATCAAATGTAATTACATTGTCTGGTTTTGGATAATCTATCTTTGGCATTTCACTAGCAGGTTTTAGAGTTTCATGATCAGCGTGTTTGTGTCTAAGTGTAAATGGTAGTTTTCCTTTAAATAAAATTTGATCGATACCAGTAAATATTATTCCCAATATCAAACCCCAGCTAAAACTTGGTTTAACATTTCTAGCTTCATATAACTCTTTATAAACCCAGCTTTTTTTGAATTTTTCCTCATAAATAGATAATTCTTTGCTTGATTGAATATGATCAATAATAGTTTCTGCTGCAATCATTCCACTTTTCATTGCTGTGTGTGATCCCTTAATCTTTGGCATATTTAATGTGCCAGCATCACAACCAACTAATAATGCACCTGGCATAAACATTTTAGGTAAACTTTGAAACCCACCCTCGATTAATGCTCTAGCTCCATAAGAAATTCTTTTACCACCTTCGAGTATAGTTTTAATTGCTGGGTGAGTTTTAAATTTTTGGAATTCATCAAATGGAGATAGGTGAGGATTTTTATAATCAAGACCAATGACATATCCTAAAAAAATTTGTTTATTTTCGGCATGGTAAACGAAACTTCCACCGTAGGTACTGTTATCTAAAGGCCAGCCTGCTGTGTGCATCACCAAACCTTCGTGGTGGTTCTCTTCTTTTAATTCCCAAATTTCTTTAAACCCAATCCCATATTGTTGTGGATCTTTACCTTTGTCTAACTCAAATTTTTTGATTAATTCTTTTCCTAAATGTCCTCTACATCCTTCTGCAAAAACAGTAACTTTTGCATGAAGCTCCATTCCAGGTTCATATCCATCTTTTTTATTTCCATCTTTATCTAAACCCATATCCTGAGTGGCTATACCTTTAACGGAACCATCCTCATTATATAAAACCTCGCTTGCAGGAAAGCCTGGAAATATTTCAACTCCAAGACTTTCAGCTTGTTCTGCTAACCATCTACATAAATTAGCCAAACTAATAATATAATTATTATGGTTTTGTTGTACTTTAGGTAATAACCAAGTGGGCCAACTGATTTTTTTTGTCTTACCTAAAAATAAAAACTTCTCTTTATTAACTTTTGTTTTAATTGGTGGATTAAGATCTTTCCAATTTGGCAATAGTTCATCTAAGGCACGTGTTTCAAACACGTTCCCTGACAAAATATGAGCACCTATTTCAGATGCTTTTTCTAAAAGGCAGACATTAATATCTGGATTTAACTGCTTTAATTTAATAGCAGTTGAAAGTCCCGATGGTCCGCCACCTACGATTACAACATCGTATTCCATCACTTCTCTGGACATACTATTTTCTTACAGTATTTGTTATTTTTGTATAGTGTTTAATTTGTTCAGTTCCTCTAAGAATTGAGGAAGAGCTTCAAATAAATCAGCTTCCAAGCCGTAATCTGCGACACTAAAAATAGGCGCTTCACCATCTTTATTTATAGCAACGATAACTTTACTTTCTTTCATGCCTGCTAAATGTTGAATGGCTCCAGAAATTCCAACTGCGATATATAAATCTGGAACAACAACTTTTCCTGTTTGTCCAACTTGGTGCTCATTTGTAATATATCCAGCATCAACTGCGGCTCTTGATGCTCCTATTGCTGCATTCAATTTGTCCGCTACACTAGTTATTAGCTTGAAATTTTCTCCACTTTGCAGCCCTCTACCACCAGAAATCACTATTCTAGCTGTTCCTAATTCAGGTCTATCTGATTTTATCTCTTCTCTATTAATAAACTTTGTATTTTCACTTTGATCTGCTGCATCAATTTTTTCTATTTCTGCTGTTCCACCAGTTACCTCAGCTGCTTCAAATGATGTTGGTCTTATAGTAACACATTTTTTTTCATCATTACTTTTAACAGTAGCAAATGCATTGCCAGCATATATTGGTCTTAAAAAAGTATCAGGAGTAATAACTTTTATAATATCACTTACTTGAGAAATATCTAACAAAGCTGCAACTCTTGGCATTAAGTTTTTTCCAAACGTATTTGCCGAGCAAATAATATGAGAATATTTATCAGAATGTTTTAAAATTGCCGATGTATAATTCTCTGCTATATAATTTTCATAGATTTCATGATCTATATGAAGAACTTTTTTTACTAAAGGAACTTCAGATAAAGATTTTGCAACATCGTCTGCATTGCTTCCAATTAATAAAACATGGAGATCTTGGTCTATTTGTGATGCTGCTGTAATTGCGTTCAAAGTAAATGGTTTTACTTCTTTATTGTTATGCTCTGCTATTAATAAAACTGACATTAAATTACCTTAGCTTCATTTTTTAATTTTTGTACTAGCTCTTCCACGTTTGCAACTTTTATACCTGCTTTTCTTTTTGGCGGTTCTTCAATCCTAATATGTTCGATTCTAGGCTTTGTATCAACCCCTAGATCTGACGCATTAATTTGTTCAATTGGTTTTTTCTTAGCCTTCATAATATTAGGAAGTGAAGCATATCTTGGCTCATTTAATCTTAAATCACATGTAACAATAGCTGGTGTGTTAACTTCAATAGTTTCCAAACCCTCATCAACCTCTCTAGTAACTTGTAATGATTTATCTTTTATCTCTATTTTTGAGGCAAATGTTGCTTGTGGCCAATTTAAATGTGCCGCCAACATTTGACCTGTTTGATTACAATCGTCATCGATTGCTTGTTTACCCATAAAAACTAAATCTGGATTTTCTTTTTCAACAATTTTTTTAAGAATTTTGGAAACAGCAAGAGGTTCAATCATTCCATCAACCTTTACATGAATTCCTCTATCTGCTCCAACAGCTAAAGCTTTTCTAACTGTTTCCTGAGCTTTTTCTTCTCCAACGGTAACAGCTATTATTTCTGTTGCTTTGCCTGCCTCTTTAATCTTTACAGCTTCTTCAATAGCATTGTCATCTGGTGGGTTTGTTGACATTTTAACGTTATCTGTAACAACTCCACTGCCGTCCTCTTTAACTCTTATTTGTACGTTATAATCAATTACTCTTTTTACAGCGACTAAAATTTTCATTAAGCTCTCAATAATTTATTTTCTGAATCATAAGGACTTTCTTCTAAAATTGTTGCCTCATGCATTTTACCCAATATATCAATCTTTAATTTTTGTCCAACATTTGCTAGCTCAGGTTTAACCATTCCTAGTGCGATAGATTTTCCTAGTCTAAATCCAAAGTCTCCTCCAGTTGCTCGGCCAACAACACTACCATTTTCATAAATAGGATTATTTCCTAATACGTCTGCATCACTAGTTTCGTGAACTTCTAGAGTAACAAGCTTATTATCAAAGCCTTTTTCTCTCCATTTATTTAACGCATCTAAACCAATAAAACTCCCTTTATTTGGATGAATAAATCTATCTAATCCGCTTTCGTATGGTGAGTATTCAATAGACAGTTCAGTTCCAACTAATTTATATGATTTTTCTACTCTTAAACTGTTCATAGCTCTAATTCCATAAGGCTTTAGACCTAAATCTTGACCTGCATCCATAAGTTTATCAAAAATATGATTTTGATATTCAATAGGATGGTGAAGCTCCCATCCAAGTTCTCCAACAAAATTAACTCTCATTGCGTTAACTGGTGCAAAACCAACATCAACTTGTTTAGCGCTTAGCCATTTAAAATTTTCATTAGAAAAGTCATCATTCGAAACTCTTTGCATTAGTTCTCTAGCTTTCGGTCCCGATACAACAAGAACACCTTTGCTGTTTGTTAAATTTTCAAATTGAACTGATCCATCTTTTGGCATCCAGCCAAATATCCAATCGTGATCTAATCTTTGGTAAGCCCCAGCTGAAACAAGATAAAAGCTGTTCTCAGACTCTCTCATTATTGTAAATTCTGAATGTACACCACCCTTTGTATTCAGTGCGTGACACAAATTAATTCTGCCAATTTTTTTTGGTAATTTATTAGCTACCAACTTATCTAGAAATTCCTCAGCTCCAGGTCCTTTAATTCTACATTTAGCAAATGCTGACATGTCTAATAAACCAACATTCCGTTTTACATTCTCACATTCTTTTTCAACTGCTTTAAACCAATTTGATCTTCTAAATGACCAATCATCTTTTTGTTCCATACCATCTGTTGCAAAAAAGTTTGGTCTTTCCCATCCAAATTTTTGACCAAAAACTGCTCCAAGATTTTTCATTCTGTCATAACACGGTGCTGTTCTTAAAGGTCTTGCAGCAGGTCTTTCTTCGTCTGGAAAATGAGTAATAAACACATGACTGTAAGCTTCTTCATTTTTTTCTTTAAGGTAAGATTTTGAGCAATAATCACCGTATCTTCTGGGTTCAACTCCAAGCATATCAATTGTAGGTTCTCCATCAACAATCCACTCAGCCAATTGCCATCCAGCTCCACCAGCCGCAGTAATTCCAAAACTATGCCCTTCGTTGATCCAAAAGTTTTTTAATCCCCATGCTGGACCAACTATAGGATTTCCATCCGGTGTGTAACAAATAGCGCCGTTATAAACTTTTTTTACACCTACTTCTCCAAAAGCAGGGACTCTATGAATTGCTCCCTCAATATGCGGTGCAAGTCTATCTAGATCTTCTTGAAAA
>CABYFN010000015.1 GCA_902518235.1 uncultured Pelagibacteraceae bacterium
CCCAGTCAATTATCTGGAGGAGAGCAGCAGAGAGTAGCAATTGCACGTTCAATTATTATGAAGCCTGAATTAATTTTAGCAGATGAGCCTACCGGAAATTTAGATAGTGAAAATTCTGAGCTAATCTCGAACATTCTTTTTGATTATGTTAAAGAAGAAAATGCAAGTTTAATCATGGTTACGCACGATAATAAATTGGCAAATCTTTCTAAGAGAATTATTAAAATAAAGGATGGTAAAATTGAATAAAAATCAAAATTTTGGTCTTTATTTTAAATATGCTCTTAGAGATTTAACAAGAAGTTATAATAAGATCTCAAGTATAATTATTACTCTTTTTATAAGTCTCTTTATTTTAAGTTCTATAATGACAATTGAAGACAGTTTAGAAAATGAACTTAATGAAAATGCAAAATTATTATTAGGGGGTGATATAGAAATTGACTACAACAATAGAGAAGGTGATCAAACTAAAATAGATAAAATTACTAAATTTGCTACAGTCTCACAAATGGTTGAATTTAGTACAATGATTTCAACTGTTAATAAAAAAATCAATAAAACTTCATTTACTAGAGTAAAATCAGTTGATCAATTTTATCCATTGTACGGAAAAGCACTCTATGAACCCAATGATGCTTTAGAAAAATTAAATCAGATAGAAAGTTCAATATTAGTAAATGAAAATATTTTTAAAAATTTAAACTTAAAAATAAATGACATTGTAAAAGTTCAAGACAAAGAGTTTAAAGTTATTGGTATAGTTAAAGTTTTACCAGATATAGGGCGTGCATTTGTATTTGGAGATTTTGCCTTAACAGGAAAAAAAACCTTAGATAAGCTAGATTTAAATACCCTCGGTAGTTTTTTAAATTATGAATATAAAATTAAATTTAACAAATCTACTAACAGTAAAGAGGGCATTAAAAGAGTAGAAAGCTTATTTAAAGATCAAAATAGAGTTAGATTAAGATACCCTGAAAACTCAGCGGGAGGCATTAGACGGATTGTTGATAATTTCTCACAATTTTTATCTCTTGTATCAATAAGCGCCATGTTAATTGCTGGCATTGGTATAGCGAATACTCTTCTATCGTTTATAAATCAAAAAAATTCATCAATTGCAGTTCAAAAAGCAATAGGCGTATTTTCTGGAAATATAAAGACAATCTATTATTTGCAATTAGCTATCTTGTTAGTTTTAATCACCGCATTTTCATATGGGTTAAGTTTTTTTTTAATTCCAATAGTCGATAAATATATTTCAGATGGTTTGGGTTTAAATATAGAAGCAAGTTTTTCTATTCTAAATTTAATAATAGTTTTTTTGGTTGGAATGTTGGTAATGATAATATTTTCTATACCAACTGTTAATTCCATAGATCAAGTTAAAGCATCAAATTTATTTAGAAATGTATTTCAAAGTCTGCAATTTAATTATTCAGTGAAATCTGTGATAATTAGCATAGTATTATTGTTAATATTAATTAGTCTTTTTGCCATTAGGTCTTCAATACCATTTTATAGTGTTGCATATTTTGTATCATTTTTTATCTGTTTATTAATTTTTTATTATCTTTCTGTCACAATTATTCATTTATTAAAAAAATATAAAAATTCAAAGATTTCAGTAAAAATAGCTGTTAAAAATATAACTCAATCAAAAAGTATCACACCCATTACAATAATGTCCTTAGGTCTTGGAATGACACTTTTGTTAACACTGGCATTTGTTGGATCAAATTTTAAAAGAGAAATTTCCAAATCTATTCCAGAAATTGCGCCTGATTATTTTTTCCTAGGAATTCAAAATGATCAACGAGAAAAATTCGAAAAAATGATATTTAATTCTGATAATAAGTCTAAATTAGAGGTAGTTCCTATGGTTTCAGCAGGTCTTGTAAAAATTAATGGGATAGATCCTAATTCTTACATCAAAAATACTAATGACAGTTATTGGGTTATAATGAATGATAGAAGAATATCTTGGTCAGATGAGATACCAAAAGATAATCCTTTAACACAAGGTAGCTGGTGGGATTTATCAAGCCCAGACAAATTACAAATTTCTTTGGATAGCAAAGTGGCACAAGATTTTGGAGTAAAAATTGGAGATATATTCACTCTTAACATTTATGGGAGAGAAATAGATGGTGAGGTAGTGAATTTTAGATTAGTTGATTATAGAGATCTGAGCATTAATTTTGCGATGTTACTAAACCCTCAATTTGCAAATAAAATTCCACATGAGTACCTTTCAACAGTGAAGTTTAATAATATTGATAAATTCGATGATATTAACTTTCTAGATGAATTTCCCAGCGTTTCTATTGTAAAAATCTCTGATTATTTAAAAAAAGTTACCGATGTTCTTAATAAAGTATTTATAGCGGTCATTATAATTTCAACTGTTACTGTGATAATAGGATTGGTTGTTATATCCAGTGCAATTATAGTGCAAGGAAAAATAAAAACTTTCCAAAATTTGGTTTTTAAGATTTTGGGATTTTCAAAAAAAGAAATAATTTACTCATCTTTAATTGAATTTATAATTACATTTTTTTCTATAATTCTTTTTTCTACAATTTTTTCTATAATTTCATCAAAATTTATTATTGAGAATATTTTTCAACTTAAATGGCTGTTTGAATTTGATATATTCTTAAATGTAACAATTACAGTTGGATTAGTAACAATGATATTAATAGTTTTTACAAACCTTAAGTATCTAAGTCCAAGAGTTTATCCACTTGTCAGAAATGAATAAGATTTAATATTCTTTTGATTTTGGTTTTAAATAGAAGCTTTTAAAGCTTCATAAATTAAATCCTCTGTAGTTTCACCAATGCTTCTATAAACTTCTGTGTCACCCTTGAAAATTAATAGAGTAGTTTGATAAAGCACATCAAACGAATTTGCTATATCTCTGTTTGTTACATCAAATGTAAAATATTCTATGTTATCGAATTTAATATCTAATAATTCACCCTCTTTTTTTGCTTTTTGCAAAACTTTCATTTGATTTGCACAAGATCCACAATATTCGATCCAAGAACTGATAACTATAATTTTGTTCTCAGATTGGGCTTTGCTAAACAAATCTTTATCAAATGTTGTTTTCTTTTCCATTGAGTTTGCAGCAAATGCAAAAAAACAGAAAATAAAAATAAGAAATTTTTTCATTGAGGTTATAAAATTACACCTTTGGATAACTAAAGAAAATAATTTATAATGACACATGTGTTTCCATTTAAGGCTGAAATTCAATAAAATTTTTTCTCTAGGCTTCAATCTACGAAGCCTAGTATTATAATTAACTTATAATAAGAGAGAGAATTTAATCTATACAGCATCAATCATATTTTAGGAGCGCTAATAGTGAATAATAGCTATGTATAATTCATATAGTTGCTTAACATCTCCCTTTACTTATTTATCATTTAATATAAAAATTACTTATGGGGTGCCATATGGCTGAGAAATACCCAAGGAACCTGTCCGGTAATTCAGAAAGGGAAAAATGGATCAAATAAACATCTTAAATCAATCATCTGCAATTTTATTAACCTTAATTATTAGTATCATTTTTGTAATAGTTGGCCTTGTATATTCAAAAAAATATCAAGGGTTAAACAATTATTTAGTTGCAAGTAGATCTGTCGGGACTCTTTCACTAACAACTAGTTTAGTTGCATCTGCTTTAGGTGCATGGATTTTATTCGGTCCGGCATCAGCAGCAACCTGGGGAGGAGTAGGGGCTGTTATTGGATATTCTTTAGGGACAGCGTTTCCTCTTTTTGCATTAATTTATTTAGGAAAAAAATTTAGAGATAAATATCCAACAGGAAAATCATTAATTGAGGTGATTAGATCTAGATTTGGCTCACAATTATTTAAGTTAATTTTGTTTTTATCTATTTTCTATATGACTATTTTTTTAATAGCAGAAGTTACCGCCGTTTCAATTTTAATTAATTACATTTCAGGAACTGATCTATGGATCACGGCAATTATTGTAATTGTCAGCTCACTTGTCTACACTTTGTATGGCGGTCTAAGAGCTTCAATATTTACAGATAATATACAATTTATAGTTTTTGGTTTGCTCTTAATAATTGCATTTTCTTATTTAATTTCTTTTAATTCTAATGACTTTAGTTATGAGTTTGTAAAGCAGAACAAACCCTATTTGTTAAGCTCAGGTTATTTGCCTAACTTTACAGCAGGACTAACTTTTTTTATAGCTGTTGCAGCAACTAATCTTTTTCATCAAGGTAACTGGCAAAGAGTTTATGCTGCTAAAAATAATAAAGTTTTAAAAAATAGCTTAATAGTTTCTTTTATAATTATTATACCAATAGTATTCATGATGGGCTTTTCAGGTTTAGTTGCAACCTCCCAAAATCCAAGCGTAGTTCCTGACCTTGCATTCTTTTCTTTATTAATAAAAGACCAAGCCATCTTTTTATCAATAATAATAATTATTTTAGCAATTTCACTGACAGTGAGCAGTATAGATACACTGGTAAATGCTATCTCTAGTTTGATTATTGTTGATGGAAATAAAGTTATAAAATTTAAAGGTAATTATTTAAAATTATCTAAACAAATTATAATATTTTTAT
Source organism: uncultured Pelagibacteraceae bacterium (assembly GCA_902518235.1). Lineage (GTDB taxonomy): Bacteria > Pseudomonadota > Alphaproteobacteria > Pelagibacterales > Pelagibacteraceae > Pelagibacter. The sequence goes on from CABYFN010000015.1 coordinate 4,626, forward strand.
CCTTGATTTCATTTTTTGTTGCATCAAAAGGATTAAGTATTTTATATCTATTTTTATTAGCTGATTTATTTTGTTGTGCAGCAGTGTTAAGTGTATTTTATGGTTTTTATTCAAAATCATTTAATGAAAAAAATGCATATGTTTCAATTATAGTTGGTTTAATTGGTGGAATTCTATTATTTCCTAGTCCCGATTTCTCAAAATCGATACTTGTAGGAATAATATTACCTGCTGATTTTTTTCCAATATTCATCTCACAATCTTTGTTGTTTTGCTCATTTATTGTTGCAACACTTTTACCTGTGGTTACTTGGAAACTGAAGTAATTTAATTTTTTTTAAATTTTTTAAAGGAGAAGTTTCTTGGTCTTTTTCTATTCTTAAATTTTTTCTTAAATTTAAATTTTTTTCTACTATCAGGATTATCACCTTGTTCTTTTAAGTTATCAGTATGAAATTTTTTAAATTTTTTATTTTTAAACTTAAAATTCTTTTTTTTATCAAATTCACTATTACTGTTGTTTGGCTTATCTGAATTAGACTTTTTAAATTTATTATTTTTAAACTTAAATTTTCTTTTGTTATCCCGTCTATCGTTTCTATTTCCGCTATCTTTGAATGATTTACCTTTTTTTTTAAATTTTTTATTTTTTTTATGAGATTTTCTATTAAAACTTTCTTCTAATTTAAAATTTGGATTTATTAATTTCTGAATTTCTCTCCACATACTGCGATCATTATTTGTTAAGAAGGTAAGTGCCGATCCTTCTTTACCTGCTCTACCTGTTCTACCAACTCTATGAATATAATCCTCAGGGACTTGTGGTAGATCATAATTTATTACATGTTGAATTAATGGAATATCTAATCCTCTTGCAGCAACGTCAGTTGCAATTAGAATTCTACTTTTACCAGATCTGAAACCTCTAATAACTCTGTCTCTTTTACTTTGTCTTAAATTTCCGTGAATTGCTTCTGCAGAATGAGCATCATATTTTAATCTCTTTACAATTTTATCTGCACCATGTTTTGTTTTGACAAAAACTAATATTGAACCTTGTCTCTCAACTAATTGATTGATTAATTCATGGTATTTTTTATCTGGAGTTATTTGAAAAGTTTCTTGTTTAATTTTTTCTATCGGAGTTGAAATTGATCCAACTGAAATTCTTTCTGGTTTTCTTAAATATTTTTCAGAAATTTTTAATATATTATTCGGCAAAGTGGCTGAAAATAATAATGTTTGATGTTCCTTTGGGATAAATTTTAGAATTATTTCAATTTGAGGTGTAAACCCCATATCAAGCATTCTATCAGTTTCATCTAAAACTAAGTAATTAACTCTTGTTAAATTTAAGCTTTTTCTTTTTAAGTGATCATTAATTCTGCCTGGTGTACCAACAATTATTCGAGCTCTTTTATTTAACTGTCTTAGTTGTTTTTGCATACTTTCTCCGCCAATTAAAAGAGCATTGCCAATTCTTATATCTCCTAAAGTAAGCTTAGATACCGTACCCATTACCTGACTAGCTAATTCTCTCGTGGGACATATGATTAAAGCCATTGCATTTTTATTAATGATCAATTTATTTATAAGTGGAATTGTAAAAGCTAAAGTTTTACCCGTACCAGTTTGTGCAGTTCCTAGAACATCTTTTCCCTCAAGTGCAATGGGTATTGCTTGAGATTGAATTGGTGTGGGTGTGATAAAATTTGAATACTTAATTGAATTCTTTAGTTTGTTTTCTATGTCTAATTCATTAAAGTTTTTCATGCTTGATTCTTTTAAAGATATATAGAAAATGCTTATATGTTCTAATGCCAATTACAATAAATCATTTATTTAGGTCTTTAGAATGCTTATAATTGACAAAAACTGGACACTTTGAAACTTGTAAGAAACCCATATAGTTAATATAAATAACTCATATGCTCTCTTTTATTCTGCCATTTATAGTGCTAATTTTAGTGGTTGTTTTCATACATGAATATGGACACTATTATTTCGCAAAAAGATATGGAGTTGGTGTAACAGATTTTTCAATAGGTTTTGGAAAAGAGTTGATTGGCTGGAATGATAAATCGGGAACTAGATGGAAAATTTGTTGGATACCTCTTGGAGGCTATGTAAAATTTTTTGGCGACAGAAATGTATTTTCTCAAGCTGATCAAGAAGAATTGTTAAAAAAATATAACAAAGAGGACCAAGAAAAACTCTTTGTAACAAAACCTTTGTATCAAAGGTCTTTAATTGTAGCGGGTGGGCCAATAGCAAATTTCGTTTTAGCAATATTTATTTTTTTATTCATATACATGTTTGCTGGAAAAGACTTTACGCCAGCAGTTATTGACGAAGTTCAAAAAGATAGTCCAGCAGAAGTAGCGGGAATGCAAAAAAATGATGTGATAATTGAAATAGACAACAATAAAGTTGAGAGTATTCTTGATGTTTCTAAACTGATTTTAATGTCAACATCTGAGATAGTTGATTTCAAAATTTCTAGATATGATCAAGAGGTATTATTAAAGGTTAAACCAAAAATTGTTGCAGGGGTTGATAATTTAGGAAATAAAATTAATAAAAGAATAGTTGGTATTAAACTAAGTCCATATAACAATGAAATAAATCATAAACGATTAGGGCCAGCAAATGCATTAATAGAGTCTGTTAAAGAAGTATATTTTGTAACTACTTCATCTATTAAATATATGGGGTCAATGCTTACTGGATCTGGAGATAGTTCACAATTAGGTGGACCAATTAGAATAGCAAAGATTTCAGGACAAGTGGCTGAATTTGGAATATTGCCATTTATTAGTATGATGGCCTATATATCAATAAGTTTAGGCTTAATTAACCTATTTCCAATTCCTCTTTTAGATGGGGGTCATTTAATGTTTTATGCATTTGAAAAAGTTTTAGGAAAGCCATTAAGTCAAAAAACACAGGAAGGTTTTTTTCGAATCGGAATGTTTTTATTGTTAACTTTAATGTTTTTTGCAACATTCAATGACCTTAAAGATTTAGGCTTATTTTAAAGGGATTTTCTACCGTTAAAAAAACCATATAAATCAACACTTATTTACAACTATATGTTGTAGTAAATTTAATTAGAGACACAAAAAAAAAGCTTGAATTATCAATGATTTTGTTAAGTATATAAGTATAACCTTTAAAAACCGGAGCTAAAATGAACAAAAAACAACTTATAGCAAAATTAGCAGGGTCATTAAATCAAAGTAAAGCTGATGCTGAGCGTACATTTGATACGATTACCAACACTATTTTGGACGCTTTAAAAGGCGACGATAATGTTAAAATTGCTGGTTTTGGAACATATAAAGTGGCTAAAAGAAAAGCCCGAATTGGTCGAAATCCAAGAACTGGGGAACAAATCCAAATCGCTGCTTCTCAAAAGGTAAAATTTTTACCTGCAAAAGCGCTTAAAGAAGTTTTCAATAAATAAACTTTTTAAAACAGCCTTTATTAAAAATCAGAATTTAATAAAGGCTGTTTTTTTTACCCAATATTTGGGTACCACATGCAAATACTGCATATCTCTTTTAAATAACAATCAATAGTTTTTAGTTCTATAAAATTTATAACAACCTCTTAAATTAAACGGAGGTGAAATGGTTAAACTTTTAAAAAAACTGGTCGGTCCATTAGTAAGTTTATTTTTCTTACTAAATATGACCAGTGCAGGTTATGCTGAAACAACAGTTTCGGCTGAAGTTGGTTTTATATTCAATACATTTCTTTTCTTGGTTTGTGGTTTCTTAGTAATGTTCATGGCAGCAGGTTTTGCCATGCTCGAATCAGGAATGGTAACATCAAAAAGTGTATCAGTAATATGTGCCAAAAATATCGGATTATTTTCAATAGCTGGAATTATGTTCTGGATGGTTGGATATAATTTAGCATATGGAATTCCAGAAGGTGGATACATTGGAAGCTTTACTCCATGGTCTGATGCAAGTTCAGTAGATACTGGATATGCAGATGGATCTGATTGGTATTTCCAAATGGTTTTCTGTGCGACAACAGTTTCAATTGTATCTGGAACATTAGCTGAAAGAATTAAATTATGGCCGTTCTTTTTATTTGCGGCTATTCTATCAGGAATTATCTATCCAATCGTAATGGGTTGGCAGTGGGGTGGTGGCTGGTTAGCAGCTGCAGGTTTCTCTGACTTTGCTGGTTCAACACTCGTTCACTCAACTGGAGGTGCGGCAGCATTAGCTGGAGCAATTCTTTTAGGAGCTAGAACAGGTAGATTTGATAAATCTGGAGCAGCTAAACCTATGAAGCCATTTGCAGCGTCATCTGTACCGCTAGTTACAGTCGGTGTATTTATATTATGGCTAGGTTGGTTCGGATTTAATGGTGGATCACAATTAGCAATGGGAACATTTGATGATGCAGTAGCAGTATCAAATATTTTCATTAATACAAACTTAGCAGCCTGTGGTGGTGTATTAGCAGCTGGTGCAATAACAAGATTAATGTCAGGAAAAACTGATGTCATTCAAATGCTTAATGGAGCAATTGGTGGTCTTGTTGCAATTACAGCTGAACCATTAATGCCTTCACCGCTAGCAGCAATTCTTATAGGTGCGATTGGTGGAATAATAGTTGTCTTCGGAACTAAATTATTATTCTCACTAAAAATTGATGATGTAGTTGGAGCAGTTCCTGCTCACTTATTTGCTGGAATTTGGGGAACTTTAGCAGTTCCACTAACGAACGGTGATGCATCATTTGGAGCGCAGCTTCTAGGAGTAATTTCAATCAATGCATTTGTATTTGTAGTATCTCTAATAGTATGGGGAATTATGAAGAGTACAATGGGTATTAGATTGAGCAAAGAAGCAGAAAGACTTGGTACAGATGTTACAGAGTCTGGAGTAATCGCATACGCAATAAGAGACTAAAGAATAACTATCTCTCTCTATAGTTGACAAAAGGCCCCTTAACTGGGGCCTTTTTTATATGCATTAAATTCATAAGAGATATTCTTAAACCTCATTAGCAGTTCTCATTTAAAGATATAAGGCTCATCCGATTAACAGGGAGAGATTATGATTAAAATTAAATGGTTTTTCTCAAGATTAATTTTGAACTTATTGGTTTTTTTAAGTCTAATTAGTTTTGCGAATGCCGAAACAGTTATGTCTGCCGAAGGACAATACATATTTAACACTCTAGGCTTCTATTTAGGCGGAGTGCTTGTAGCTTTTATGGCTGCAGGTTTTTGTATGCTAGAAAGTGGATTGGTAACTACTAAAAGTGTATCGACAATCGCGGCAAAGAATATTGGAAAATTTGCAATATGTTCATTAATATTTTTATTATTTGGATACAATATGGCCTATGCCATTCCAGAAGGTGGTTATATTGGTAAATTTTTAATGTGGAGTGACTCTTCTGAATTAGGAACAGGTTATTCAGATCATTCAGATTGGTTTTTTCAAACTATGTTTGTATGCGCCACAGCATCAATTGTTTCAGGAGCTGTAGCAGAAAGAATTAAAATTTGGCCATTTTTTATTTTTGCTGCGATCATGGCTGGATTTATTTATCCAATATCAATGGGTTGGCAGTGGGGAGGTGGTTGGTTAGCAGTTGCTGGTTTCTCTGACTTTGCTGGCTCAACATTGGTTCATGCTTGTGGTGGTGCCGCAGCATTAGCGGGAGTAATTGTTTTAGGAGCTAGAGAAGGAAGATTTAATTTAAAAGGACAAGCAAAATCATTAGTCCCTTTTGCAGCTTCAAGTATACCTCTCGTTACACTTGGAACATTTTTATTATGGTTTGGTTGGTTTGGTTTTAACGGATTTAGTCAATTAGCAATGGGAACATTTGATGATGTAAATGCTATTTCTAAGATTGCAGTTAATACTCATATAGCAGGAGCAGCAGGAACAGTTGCTGGGGCTGTAATTACAAGATTAATGGGTGGAAAAACAGATATCATTATGATGTTAAACGGAGCTCTTGCAGGTTTGGTTGCAATTACCGCAGAACCTTTAACACCTAGCCCTTTCTTGGCAATATTTATTGGAGCAATGGGTGCATTAATTATGTATTTTGGTACTAAGTTTTTAGAATATCAAAAACTTGATGATGTAGTTGGAGCTATACCAGTTCATATGTTTGCAGGTATATTTGGAACATTAATGGTTCCTATAAGCAATCCAAATACTAACTTTGGTACACAGTTATTAGGTGTTATTTCAGTTTGTGTGTTTAGCTTCATATTTTCATATATTGTATTTAAAGTTCTTAAACAAACAATTGGATTAAGAATTAGTAAAGAAGCTGAAAAACTGGGAACAGATAAAGCAGAAGTTGGAGTTGTTGCTTATTCTATAAGAGACTAATTTGATTTAAAAGGGGCTTAAATTCTTTAAAGGCCCCTTAAATCTAATAATTTTTAATAAAATCTAAGACTTCAGCTGCATGACCCGCTGCCTTAACGTTTCGCCATTCCTTAATAATTTTATTTTTCTCAATAATAAAAGTGCTTCTTACTGTACCCATAAATTCTCGACCCATAAATTTCTTTTTGGCCCAAGCTTTGTAAGCTTTTAAAGAAGTTTTATCCTCGTCTGCTAATAGTTCGAATTTCAAGTTAAGTTTTTTACTCCATTTTTCATGACTTTCTAAACTATCTTTTGATATTCCAAAAATTGTGCATCCAAGTTTCTCAAATTTACTTAAAAGTTTATTAAAATCATTTGTTTCAATTGTGCATCCACTTGTATTATCTTTTGGGTAGAAATAGATAATGATAAATTTTGATTTTACTTTACTTAATTCAACAATTTTACCTGATGTGGAGGATAATTTAAAGTTTTGTGCTTTCATAATTTTTCTTAACTTTTACTCAATTCTCTCTAAAATGAAATTAGAAACTTTCTCCACAGTTAAATTTTTCATATCATTTCTATCTCTATTCAAGATATTTTCATCATAGTTATCAGGAGTAATCGCTAAAATATTACTATATTTCAATTCGCTTACTGGATCATTACAAATTAATCCAAAACTTTTAGTACCAAGTGCCGCAGCCATATTCATGGGTCCAGAATTGTTTCCAACAAAAAAAGAAGATTTTTTCAATATACCCATAATATTTGCCAAATCATATTTTGAGCAGTTAATAAAGTATTTCTTTTTTGATAGGCTTATGATTTTAGATGCCATGTGGTCGTTTCTTTTACTACAAATTAAATAGATTTTCTCGAATAGATTTTTTTCAAATAAAACATTTGCTAGTTCAACGAATAGTTCTTCATACCACATTCTAAATTCTTCACTTGAGTCAATCCCAAATGAAATGATTTTATTATCAATTTTTTTTATATTTATATCAATATCGTCTCTTTCAAAATTAATTTTTAATTCTGGAAATATATTTTTAACTGAAATATTATTTAATAATAATAATTTTTGCGATTGATCAGAGTAGGTTAGATTCCAATCTTCTTCATTAAAAAAATTTTTACAAGTTAACCATTTTTTTTGATTACCCAATCCTGGGCCAATTATATTTTTGATACCTGCAAATTTTGCTGCGATAGCGGGTCTACTAATTTTATCTAGTACATATAAATGACTAAAATAACCACTTTTTAAAAATTTAAAAAGTTTAAATGTATCTATCCAATAATTAATGTTCTTTCTAAACTGGTTGTACTTAACAACTTCTATATAATCTAAATCTTTAAAAATTATTTTTGCTCGAGTTTCTTCTCTAGTAATTAAAACAATATTTTTTTTATGATACAAACTAATAGCCTTAATATATGGTAATTGCCATATTAAGTCTCCTACTTTTGTATGTGAGTAAACAATGCAAATATTTTTATTTTCCATTAATAAATTTTATATGTCATTATTTAAACATTTCAATATTTGTACAGTTTTTTGTCTGTAATGACATTAAAAGAATTTTATAAAAAATTAATTTTAATTAAATCAAGATTTATAAATATTATATATTTATCTAATTATAATTAGGTGCTAATAATAAGTATTTTTAAAACTAAAAATAATTAAAAAAAATATGAAAATTAAATCTTCAAGAGATCTAGTATCAGAAGCTTTATCTCAAATTAAAACTATTTCTCCTCAAGAAGGTCTAGAAAAAATAAATAATAAAAGTTGTAATTTAATAGACATTAGAGACATAAGAGAATTAGAAAGATTAGGAAGAATAGAGAACTCTACACATGTGCCAAGAGGTATGTTGGAATTCTGGATGGACCCTGAAAGCCAATATTTTAAAGATGGTAAAATTGATATGAATAAAGAAATGGTTTTATTTTGTGCAGGTGGGTTGAGATCAGCATTAGCAACTAAATCTTTACAAGAAATGGGTTTCACAAATGTCTGCCATATTGAAGGTGGTTTTGGAGCGATGCAAAATTCAGGTTTTAAAGTAGTAAAGTAATTTTAATTTTAATCTAACAAATTAATTCTTTTAGCGTAGAACATTCTTATTATCCAATAAACAACCAAACCTAAGGGACCAATAAAATAAGTTATTATTATTGGAGTGAAGACTATATATCTAGACATAAATAATTTTTGACTATCTTTCATTATCCACGCTCCACAAAATAAGTTTATTGCTAAAAAGTGCGTCCAAAACATTATCAAAAAAGCTTCAGCTTCAAAAAGATTTCTTAAGTCATACAGACCAAGGTACAACGTAAAATTATAATCAAAGTCATATCCAGAAATGTAGAAATAATAACCTAGATAAACATAGACAGCCGTTAAAATAAAAAATGGAAACACAGAAGTAACCAATAATCCACAGATCTTTGACTGTGGAAAAATAATCAGAATTAACCAGAAGGGTATTACACCTATATTTAACCACAAATAAATCATCTCAATAGTAAAAAAAGCTGCTATTTGTTCAATCATAATATTTTTATATTATATTAAATAAAATAATGATTCCCATAAAAAATAAAAAAAAGACATTAGAAGTAACCGTGGATGAGATGACGAATTTTGCACTTAATTATGTAGAAAAATTTGCACCTTCTAAACAACAGTTAAGAACTTATCTACTAAAAAAATATTTAACATCAAGAACCCCAAATATTAAAAAAAACGATGTTTCTAATCTTATAGATATTGTTCTTGAGGATTTAGAGAAATCAAAGTTTATAAACGATAAATTTTATTCAGAGTCTAAAGCAAAAAGTTTAATACAAAGAGGATCGTCTATTAATAAAATAAGAAATTACTTAATAAATAAAGGTGTAGGAGAAAAATATATTAAAAATACAATTGAACAAATTAAAGATAAAAATGAGGATCAGGACTTTTTTTCAGCCATAAAAATTTGTAAAAAGAAAAGAATTGGACCATCAAGGCAAGAGGATAATCGACCTCTGTTTTATAAAAAGGATATAGGAGTATTAGCTCGTTCAGGCTTTGATTTCGAAGTTTCAAGAAGAGTTATGGATCTTGAAAAAGATGAATATTTGAAAATAATTAATCTTCTTTAGTTTTTTTATTTTTTTCTTCTAAATAGTATTGAATTTTATTTCTTATATAGTTTTTAACCATCACAAATACAATTAAACCAAATATTGATACAGATATAATTATAATTAAAATTATTCTTAATTGTTCGCTCATTATAAATTTTTACTTCTCTTTAAAATTATACTTGGATTTTTAAAATCTTTTTTACCATATGTAATTTCATTGCCATTAAAATCTGTTACTATTCCACCTGCGTTTTCAAGTATAGCATGTCCTGCAGCTATATCCCACTCACAAGCCCTTGGCTCAGCAATATATCCATCAAATTCTCCTGAAGCTATTACACAAAATTTAAGAGAGCTTTTCATTCGAACGTGCTGTGTAACTCCTAAGTCCTTATGTATTTTTTCAATTTCGGGTTTTAGTTTATTTGAATATGAAACTACCTTGATTGAACCTTTAGGAGTAATTTTCTTACAGTTTAACTTTGTAGTTTTGTTTGATGTCAATTCATATGATTGATTTTTTCCAAAGCTATAAAACATCCTTTTTTTTGCAGGCACATTAATTAAACCGGCTGATGCTTTTCCATTTAATATTAATCCAGCATTAATAGTGAATTCCTCACCATCATTTATATAGTCGTATGTTCCGTCAATTGGATCAACTAGCCAGAAGTTTTTTAAATTTGTTTTGGATTTATTGTGTGAAGTTTCCTCAGAAACAATTGGTATATCTGGCGTCAACTCTAACAATTTTTTTGTGATAATTTTATTTACCTCAAGATCACCATTGCTTACAGGGGTATTGTCAGATTTAATCTCTTTATTCAAACCTTTATCTCTTAGTTTAATAGACAATTCACCAGCCATTAGAAAAGTGTCAATTAAATCCTCGACCACACTCCTTATTTTACTTTCATTCATTGTTATCAATTCTTTCCAGTTCAATATTATTTGCATTTATTACTTTTTTTCCAACATTTTGGAAATTAACAGTTACTTTGTCATTAATAATTGACTGAACTTGACCAATACCCCAACTTTTATTTGCTGGATTAATAACTTTGTCACCTGGTTCAAAATCTAAAATCATTTAATTTAACTTATAATAGAAATAAGTATAAATACTATCAAATGAATTTAGAAACTAACTCATTAGGATTTAATAAAAAACCGTCAGAAACTACAGTAGTGGTAGCCATGTCTGGAGGTGTTGACTCGTCAACAGTTGCTGGGATGATGAAGCAAGAAGGTTTTAAAGTAATTGGAATTACTTTAAAACTATACAACGATGGCAAAGAAGTTACCGCTTCAAAACAATGCTGTTCAGGGCAAGATATAATGGATGCAAAAAGAGTTGCACACAAATTAGATATTGAGCATAAGATTTTATATTATCAAGATAAGTTTAAACAAGGAGTTATTGACAATTTTGTGGATAGTTATCTAAAGGGTGAAACACCAATACCATGTGTACAATGTAATCAGACAGTTAAATTCAAAGATTTATTTGAATTTTCAAAAGATTTAAATGCTGATGCGTTAATCACAGGTCATTATGTAAAAAGTTTAACGCAAGATAACTTAACTAATATGTACCAAGCAATTGATGAAAATCGAGATCAAAGTTATTTTTTATTTAATACAACAAGAGAGCAATTAAATTATATAAGATTTCCACTAGGTGGACTTCTTAAAGATAAAACGAGAGAAATTGCAAAAAATCTGAATTTGAATGTTGCTGACAAACCAGATAGTCAAGATATATGCTTTGTACCCAATGGAGATTATGCTTCAGTAATAAAAAAATTTAAACCAGAGTCGTACAAAAAAGGAAATATAAAAAATTTGGATGGTAAAGTTGTGGGAGTACATGACGGTATAGTTAATTTTACAATTGGACAAAGAAAAGGAATTAAAGTTTCAAATGAAGAGCCATTTTATGTAATTAGAATTGATGCTGAAAAAAATGAAATTTATATAGGTCCAAAAGAAGAATTAGCTAGAATTGATATTAATTTAAAAAATTCAAATTTACTAACCAATAAAGAGGAATTTAATGAAAACATATTGGTTAAAGTCAGGTCTACCGGCAAGCTTTTAGATGCAAAAGTAAATATAGAAGATAATAATAATGTTAAAGTAAGTCTCCTAAAACCAGAATACGGAATATCTCCAGGCCAAGCTTGCGTATTTTACAAGAAGGACCAGTTTGGTCACAAGGTTTTAGGTGGTGGTTGGATTAAAGATTAAAAATTTTTATTTCTTTTTATTTTTTTTTCTTGCTCGTCTCTTTTTAGAGCCCATTTTTCTTCGGCCTCTGTGTTTTTTTGGGTATCCCATAATCTCCTTAGTTTTACTATTTTATTGACTTATTTGGTGGATATAGCATTGTCCAAACAACATAGCAATTTTTTTATGAGCAATTCTTTTAAAACATTCTTAAAACATACAGCTAAAGATTTCCATAATCATTCAGTAAATCCACCTGTTGTAAGAGCATCTACAATAATTTTTAAATCCATGAACGATATTAGGAAAACTCAGAATAAATATAAAAAAGATCCACGGGGAGGATATTTTGATTATGGAAGACAGGGCACTTCGACGACACATATTTTACAAAAAATACTTACAAAATTAGAAGAGTCTTATCATGTCTTTTTAACTCCTACAGGATTTGGATCTATTTTTTTAGCTATTTTTAGCGTTGTAAGACCGGGTGATGAAATTATAGTTGCTGACCCAGTCTACAATCCAACCAGAGTTCTTACTCAAGATTTTTTAAAAGAATTTAATATCAAAACAACATTTTATAATCCTCATGATTTAAATTCACTAAATAAAATAATTAATAAAAAAACTAAATTAATTTTTGTTGAAAATCCAGGTAGTAACTCGTTTGAATTTCAGGACTTATCAAAAATAATATCTATAGCAAAAAAAAGAAAAGTTTTGACAGCTATCGATAATACATGGGCAACACCATATTTTTTTAAACCAATGAAATTAGGTTTTGATATGTCAATTGTATCTGCAACCAAGTACTATTCAGGACATTCAGATGTAATGGGAGGGACTTTAGCAGTTAATAAAAAAGTTTTTAAACATGTAGAGAAAACTCAAAAAATAATTGGTTTGAGATTAGGACCTGATGATGCATATTTAATAACAAGAGGTCTTAGAACTTTAGATGTAAGATTAGATAAACATCAAGAAAACGCTAAAAAAGTCGCAGCCTTTTTATCAAAGAATAAAAAAGTAAAACTTTTATACCCATACCTGAAAGGATCACTTAATTACAAATTATGGAAAAAATATTATTCCGGTGCTTCTGGTCTAATGGGTCTTAAAATTAAAACAAAAGATAAAAAATCAGTAATAAAGTTTGTTAATTCACTAAAATTATTTGGTTATGGTTATAGTTGGGGAGGTTTTGAAAGTTTAGCGCTACATCAAAGTAAAGCAGAACGAGGTAACAGGATATATTCAGATATTAAAGATGATGAAACAATTGTAAGGTTGCATGTTGGTCTTGAAGATCCAAAAGATTTAATTGAAGATTTGCGAAAATCGCTTAAGTTCATTACATGAGTTCTGAAAAATTTTTCACTACAAAAAAAGCATTAATTACTTTAGTAGCAGCATCGTCTGTCGTAATTGTTTCACTTGGAATAAGACAGACTTTTGGATTATTTTTTTTTGATTTTAATACTGACCTTGATATCTCTATTTCACATTTTGGTTTTGTAATCGGATTGCAGCTTTTGATGTGGGGTGTTTTTAGTCCTGTGTTTGGTTATATAACTGATAAGTATGGGGGTGCATCCGCAATATTTATCGGTTTTTTATTTTACTTAGCGGGGTTGTTACTTTTCTATTCTGGATTAAATACAGGATATAATTTTACATTAACTATTGGTCTATTAATTGGAATAGGTCTAGGAGGAACTGCGATAAGTATTCCAGTATCTGTTGTAGCTAAACATTTTCCTGCTTCTAATAGAACAATTGCTACTGGGATCGTAACATGCGCAGGTTCATTTGGATTTTTTGTATCACCGTTGCTTGTTAGATATTCTTTAATTGAAATAGGTTGGGAAATTACTATTTTGTATTTCTGTTTTTTATTAGGCATTGGCTTAATTGTTTCATTATTTGTAAGCACCCCTAAAATTCCAGCAGGAACTAACAATCAAGATAATAAACAAACAGCCTCAGAGGCCTTAAGAGAAGCTTTCACTAATAAAAGTTTTATATTTTTAACACTTGGATTTTTTGTCTGTGGTTGGCATATCGCATTAGTAGCTACACACATTCCAAAATATATGATGGATAAAGGGATGCCCGATTGGACAGCTGCAATGATATTAGCATTAGTTGGAGTGTTTAATATGATAGGAACTCTTGGTAGTGGTTATTTAGCAACTAAGTTTAGTAAAAAGAAAGTTTTAAGTGCTATATATTTATTAAGAGGAGTCTCTTTAATTTATTTTTTATTCCTACCACCAAGTATATTTAACTCGGTTGTATTCGGTGTAACATTTGGACTTTTATGGCTTTCTACTGTTCCACCAACGAATGGTTTAGTAGGGCATATTTTTGGAACAAAACACTTAGGTCTCTTATACGGTATTGTATTTGTTAGTCATCAGATTGGGTCTTTTCTTGGCGCTTATCTTGGGGGAGTTTTTTATGAGATGTATGGAAATTTTGATTATGCATGGTACGCATCTATCGCATTATCAATTTTTGCAGGCGTGATACATTTACCCATTAAAGAGAAAACAATTGAAAGAGCTCAACCAGCATAAACTTAAATTTAATAAATATTTAGAAAAACTTTATCAGTCTAATAAGCCTCTTATTATCTATAAAGTTGATGGGGGGTATAATATTTATACAGATTTTTCAAAGAAAATAGCGCTTAACAAAAATAATATTGCAAAATTTTTAGATAGTTTTTCTTCGAAAAAATATAAAAAAGAAACCGACTTATATGTGGGATTTTTTGGTTATGAGATTTTATGTAGTCTTTTAAATATATCTATAAAAAATCAAAAAAAAATGAACTTCTATAAAGGTATTTTTTATAAGCCTGAAACTCTAATTAAAATAAGAAACAAAATTAAAATTCATTCAAATTTAAAAAAAGCTGAATTCAAAGAAGTTTTTCAAAAAACTAAAATTCTTAGCCCTTTCAAACTAAATATAGAATTTAACAAATATCAAAAAATATTTGATGTATTTTCTAGAAAAATTAGAGAAGGAGAAACTTACCAAATTAAAATATGCACAAAGTACAAAAATAAATCTACAATTAATTCGGTAAATTTCTTTTGGAAACTAATGAAGATTAACTCTTCGCCTGAATCTTTTATGATTAGAGATAAAGATTATTCAATAGTTAGCTGTTCCCCTGAGACTTTAATCAATAGAATTGGCAATTTTATAAATACCAAACCTATTGCTGGAACCTTAAAAAAAAATAAATATACAACAAAATCTAAAGCTCTCAAATTCTTTAGAAATAATAATAAAGAAACTAAAGAACATAATATGATTGTTGATCTTGAGAGAAACGATTTATCTCGAATATGCAAACCAGGTTCAGTAAAAATCAAAAAACAAAAATATGTAGAAGAATATAAACACCTATATCACTATGTAACTAGTATTATTGGAAAATTGAATAGCAATATTTCAGTCAAAGAAATAATTAAATCAATGATGCCAGGTGGATCTGTCATTGGATGTCCCAAGATACGAACTTTAGAATTGCTTAATTCGCAAGAAAAAGAAGATAGAAATATTTTTACTGGAAGTTTTGGGTATATAAAATTTAATGAGGATATGAGGTTTAACATAATTATTAGATCAATTTTAAATTTTAAAAATAGATCAGAAATATCCGCAGCTTCTGGAGTTGTGTTGGATAGTAATTCAAAGAAAGAATTCAATGAAAACTTTATCAAAGCAAAATCACTTTTGGAATTAT
>CABYFN010000016.1 GCA_902518235.1 uncultured Pelagibacteraceae bacterium
AAGTATGTAGCCAAACCCTTGACATTCCTTCCTCAAATAATTTATGAATAGCCTGAGTAAGAAGATAGCCTCCACATTTCTTTCCAAAATACTCTTCTAAAATACCAAAATATGCGATTTCAGAATGATTATGGTCAAGATCACGGATAGTTTCATAATATCCAGCTAGGTTGTTTTTATCCTTTAAAATAAAGGTTTTTATCCGAGGATTTTCAACATACTCAATCCATTTTTTATCTTCCCAGGTTAATCTATCTATCCATCTATGCTTTCTTCCAATTTGCTTATAGAAAAATTTGTTTAGATGGAAATCTGGTGGATTTACTTCACTAATTTTAAAATTTGACCCTGGACTTTTTGAACGGTTTAGATCACTTATTGAATTTATTTCTAAAAAACTTCTGTCTACGTTAATTTTCACGAGACCATTTTACCAATTTTCTCTCCACCAAACAAATGGAAATGCAGATGTGGCACTTCTTGTCCTCCGTCTTCACTTATATTTGCTAGTGCTCTATATCCTCTGCCAGTATCAACAGATATATTTAATTTCTTTGCTACAATATTTATGCCCTTAAGCAATCCAACCATTTCTTCTGGAGATGCATTTTGACTAAAATCATCTAAGTCAACATATTTTCCTTTTGGAATTACTAAAGCATGAATTTTTTTTAGAGGGTTTATATCATGGAAGGATAAAACAAACTCATCTTCGTAAATTTTATTACAAGGTATCTCGTTTCTTAATATTTTTGCAAATATATTATTATCATCATAACTCATGACTACATTTTTTCTAAAACTGATTTAACTGTGTCTCCCATAACAGATGGATTTTTAGAAATTATAATTCCACATTCTTTTAAAATTTCAACTTTTTCAATTGCGCTCTCACCATAAGCTGAAACAATTGCACCTGCATGTCCCATTACTCTTCCTTTTGGTGCAGTTAGTCCAGCTATATAAGCAATTACTGGTTTCTTCATATTATCTTTTGCAAATTCTCCTGCTGCTACTTCTTGTGGTCCTCCAATTTCACCGATCATTAAAATTGCATCAGTCTCGTCATCAGTTTCAAACTTTTCAATAATATCTCTAAATGAGCTTCCGTTTATTGGATCACCGCCAATGCCCACACTTGTTGAAACTCCAATGTTTAAATTTTTGAGTTGTTGGGCTGCTTCGTAACCTAATGTACCAGACCTACTTATAATTCCAATTCTACCTTCTTTGTAAATATGTCCTGGCATTATTCCCAACATTGATTTTCCAGGACTAATAATTCCAGCACAATTAGGGCCAACTAGTGTCATTTTAGAACTTTTAGTATATCTTCTCATGTATCTTTTTATTCTAATCATGTCGTGAGAAGGTATTCCATCTACAATTGCTACACAGGTTTTAATCCCAGCATCAGCTGCTTCCATTGCAGAATCTGCTGCAAAAGCTGGCGGTACAAATAAAATTGATGCATCTGCACCTGTTTCATTAACAGCATCTTTCACTGTATTGAATACTGGTAAATTTAGGTGTTTAGAACCACCCTTTCCTGGAGTAACTCCACCAACTACATTTGAACCATATTTTATCATCTCATCTGCATGAAAAGAGCCCATTTTTCCAGTAAAACCCTGAATAATTATCTTACTATTTTTATCTACAAGTACAGTCATGATTTATTTAGTGCTGCAACTGCTTTGTTAGCTGCATCCTCTAGAGTATTTGCCTCTATATAATTTATTTTACTCTCTTTTAAAATTTGATTACCTTTTTCAACATTTGTACCTGCTAGTCTAATAACTAATGGAACATTAACTTCTATTTTTTTAAGAGCTTCTACTATTCCTTCTGCTACCCAATCGCATCTATTTATACCGGCAAATATATTTACTAAAATTACTTTAACTTTTTCATCCATTGTAACTAATTTAAATGCTTTAACTATTTTTTCTGGTGTTGCACCACCACCCACGTCTAAAAAATTAGCAGGGCTTCCTCCAGCCAATTTTATCATATCCATTGATGCCATTGCTAATCCAGCACCATTTATAATATTACCAATATTTCCATCTAAACTTACGTAGTTTAATCCCCTATCAGATGCAAAAACTTCTTTTGAGTCCTCTTGTGTCTTATCCCTAAGTTCTGACACTTGATTTCTTCTAAACATTGCGTTGTTGTCAAAACTCATTTTACAATCCAAAGCTAAGATTTGTTTTTGTTTTGAAATAACTAATGGATTGACCTCAACCATCGTAGCATCTAATTCACTAAATGCTTTGTAACATCCAATAATTGTTTCAGATGCTCTTCTAATTAAATCAGGTTCAATTCCCAAACCAAAAGCTAATTCTCTAGCTTGGAAACTTTGCATTCCAACTGCAACTTCTATTTTTGATCTAATTATACTTTCTGGTTTTTCTTTTGAAATTTCTTCAACACTCATACCACCTTCTGTTGATGCAACAACCATTATACTTTCTGAACTTCTATCAAAAACCAAACCAAGATATAACTCACACTCAATATCAGTTGCTTCCTCAATATATATTCTATTTACTATTTTACCTTCAGGACCTGTTTGATTTGTTACTAATTTTTTTCCTAATAATTTATCTGTTGCTTGAGCAACTTCTAAAGGAGTATCACAAACAATTATTCCACCTGCTTTTCCTCTTGCACCAGAATGAATTTGCGCTTTCACTACCCATCTTGATCCACCAATTTCTCTAGCTTTATTCTCGGCATTCTCTGGGCTGTATACAATTCCACCTCTGGGAATTGTTACTCCAAAATCTGAAAGTATTTTTTTCGCTTGGTATTCGTGAATGTCCATAATTTTATTTATTTATTATGGATTAACTTGTCTATGTTTACAATATTTTCAGCCATTTTAGCTGATGCAGCATCGATCATCCTCCCATCAAGTTGGGCCGCTCCTTTTCCCTCTTTTGCTGCCTTTTCTAGCTCTTCTAGAATCCTTTTGGCCTTAGTAACTTCTGCTTCTGGTGGAGAAAACACATTGTTTGCTAATTCAATTTGAGAAGGATGAATTGCCCATTTGCCTTCAATACCAATTGCAGCCCCTCTTTTAGCAGCTGCAGTATAAGCATCTGGATCATTAAAATCTCCAAACGGTCCATCTATTGCTCTTATTCCATATGCTCTACAAGTCATAACTAGTTCAGATAAACCATGATGCCATTGATCGCCTGGATAATTAGGATTTAATCCACCTATAACTGTAGTTCGCGCTCGTAAGCTTGCTGCATAATCTGCAACACCAAAGTGTAATGCCTCTAATCTTTCACTTGAAGTTGCAATTTCTTTAATATTCGACATTCCTAAAGCAGTCTCAATTAAGCACTCAATTCCAATTTTATTTTTTAATTTTTTATTTGTCTCAATTTGAGTTAACAAACAATCAACCATGTAAACATCACTTGCTGTTCCTGCCTTTGGAACCAAAATCGTATCTACATTTTCTCCAGCTTGTTCAACAATCTCAATTAAATCTGAATACATATAATGAGTATCTAAACTATTTATTCTTACTGAAATTGTTTTCCCACTTCCTCTCCAATTCATTTCATTTATAGATTTAATAACATTTGCTCTAGCGGTAATTTTATCATTTGGAGAAACAGCGTCTTCTAAATCTAAAAAAACATAATCTGCTGCTGAACTAAGAGCTTTCTCAAACATTTTAGGAGATGATCCTGGAACTGCTAATTCACTTCTTTGTAATCTTGATCTAGCAGGTTTATAAAATTTATGGCTCATTTTTTTCTTTTATCTAATTCACTCATTACTTCTTCAATTTTAATATTGTTTGCTTCAAGGTACATGGCTAGATGATAAAACACATCTGCAGCTTCATGAATTTTATTTGTATCTTCTTCTACTGCCTCTATCAATTCATTTATTTCCTCTAAAACTTTAGCTTTGCTCAAAGATTTATCGCTTAGGAGCTTATTAGTATACGAACCATCAACTGGTGAGGATTTTCTTTCTCTTGCAAGTTTAAATAGGCTCTCAAGGGTATTTAGCATCTCAAATCCTAACAGGTATTCCTTTTGAGTCCAAATATTCTTTAGCTTCCTTCACAGAATATTTTCCATAGTGAAATATAGATGCTGCTAAAACCGCACTAGCGTTACCTAATTTGATGCCATCGACTAAGTGATCAAGATCGCCAACTCCTCCTGACGCTATTGTCGGTATGTTTACCATTGAAGAAATTTTAGACATGAGATCAATGTCATAGCCTACCTGGGTACCATCTCTATCCATTGATGTAACAAGTAACTCACCTGCACCACTCTCTTCCATCTTTTTTGCGAACTCTAAAGCATCAATTCCAGTATTATTTCGACCTCCATGAGTAAAAACTTCCCATTTATCTCCATTTTTTTTGGCATCTATGGCAACTACAATACATTGTGAGCCAAACTTTTTTGAACTTTGAACTACAACATCAGCGTTTTGTACTGCAGCTGTATTAATTGAGACTTTATCAGCCCCACAATTTAAAAGTTTACTAATATCTTCTACACTTCTAACTCCACCACCAACAGTTAAAGGTACAAAACATTTTTTAGAAGTATCTTTTACAACTTCATAAATAGTATCTCTATTTTCATTTGATGCAGTGATGTCTAAAAAACAAATTTCATCAGCCCCACCATCACTATAAATCTTTGCTTGTTCAACGGGGTCACCTGCATCTTGTAAATCAACAAAATTTATACCTTTTACAACTCTTCCATTTTTTACATCTAAACAGGGGATAATTCTATTTTTAAGCATCTATCTCTTTTACAAGTTCACCTAATTTAATATCACCATCATATATAGCTTTACCAACTATAATTCCTTCAATATTTATATTATTTAATTCTTTGGCTTTTTTAATATCATCTATTGATGAAACACCTCCTGAAATTATAACAGGACAATTTGAATTATTAGCAACATTTACTGTTTCACTAAAATTTGGGCTTATCTTCATGCCATCTCTATTTATATCTGTATAAATTAATCTGGTGGCACCATACTCATTTACATCCTTCAAAAATTCTAAAGTTTTTAAATTAGAATTTTCTTTCCAGCCAGATACGGATAGATATCCATCTTTAGCATCTAGACCTAAAGCAATTTTATCTGGAAATTTTTGACAAGCTTCTTTTAAAAAATTTATATCCTTTATTGCAGCACTTCCTAAAATTACTTTCTCAACTCCTGCATCGGTATATTTTTGAATACTTTCAAAATTTCTTACACCTCCGCCTATTTCAATTTTAAGATCAAATTTCCCAACAATTTCCTCAATAATATCAATATTAACAGTCTCTCCGGTCAATGCTCCATCAAGGTCGACAATGTGCAAGTTTCTAAATCCATGGTCTTTATACTTTCCAGCTTGTTCAACTGGAGACATTTCATATTCAGTTTTATTATCAAAGTCTCCTTTGACTAACCTCACGCACTTTTTATCTTTAATATCTATTGCTGGAAATATTTTCATAAACTTATGAAGTTATTAATTATTTTAAGACCAATTTTATCACTCTTTTCAGGATGAAATTGAGTACCAAAGATATTTTCCTTTTCTGCAGCACAAACAACGTTAGATGAGTAATCAGTTGTTGCTAAAATTATAGATTTATCCTCAGGTACAAATTCATAACTGTGAACGAAGTACATGTGAGAATTATTTTCTATGCCTTTAAAAATCTTGCTATCTTTTATTATATTAATTTCATTCCAACCAATGTGTGGTAGCTTAAATTGACCGCCTTGGTTATCAATTTTAGACACTTTACCTGAAATCCATCCTAAGCCTTTAGTCTCAACTTCCTCATACCCAACATCAGCAAACATTTGAAGGCCTACACAAATTCCAAGAAGTGGTTTTTTACTTTCCAATGCAAATTCATTAAGAGTATCTGTTAAACCGGTAATGCTATTGAGCCCATCAATGCAGCTTTTAAAAGAACCTTGCCCGGGTAATACAACTTTATCGCTAGTTTTAATTGTTTGAAGATCAGATGTTACTTCAATGTTTACTTTGTCTTTTGCAACTTCTTTAAACGAATTTATTACAGAACTTATATTGCCTGAATTGTAGTCAACAATTGTGACATTCATTAAATTTATAAAGAACCTTTTGTAGAAGGTATTGTAGTTTTATTTCTTGGATCCATTTCTAAAGCAGCTCGTAATGATCTAGCTAATCCTTTAAAGCAAGATTCGATTATGTGGTGACTGTTATCACCGTAAATATTTTCAACGTGCAAAGTAATTCCTGCGGCTTGTGAAAAAGCTTGGAACCATTCTTTAAATAATTCTGTATCCATCTCACCTAATTTTTCTACTTTTAATTTTACTTTCCAAATTAAATAAGGTCTGTTTGAAACATCAATTGCAACTCTAGTTAATGTTTCATCCATTGGTATCATTGCATGAGCATATCTTTTAATACCAACAAATTTTTTTGATGCTTTTTTTAAACATTCACCAATTGCAATTCCTGTGTCTTCTGTTGTGTGATGAAGATCTATGTGCGTATCACCTTTAGCTTTAATATTCATATCCATCGAAGAGTGTTTTGATAATTGTTCAAGCATATGATCTAAAAATCCTATACCTGTGTCAACTTTGTACTTACCCTTACCATCAATGTTTAAATCAACACTGATGTTGGTCTCTTTTGTTTTTCTACTTATTTTAGCTTTACGTTTCATAATCTAAAAAATGTATATATCTATTATCCAATTATGGCAATAATTCTGGAGTTGGTCTTGAACTATTAAATTTAGTATCCATCTATATCCCATGACAACAATAGTATTAGTGAGAAAAAATAATGAAGTAGTAGTTGCTGGAGATGGCCAAGTTAGTATGGGAAATACAGTAATTAAGAAAACTGCTAATAAAGTTCGTAAGATTGAGAAAAGAAATGTGATCGCAGGATTTGCTGGATCTACTGCTGATGCTTTAACATTATTTGAAAGACTAGAGTCTAAGTTAGAAAAACATGCTGGAAATCTAGCAAGAGCAGCTGTTGAATTAGCTAAAGATTGGCGAACAGATAAATATTTAAGAAGGTTAGAGGCTTTAATGGCAGTAGGTGATAAGGAAAATAGTTTTATTATCTCAGGAACCGGTGATGTTTTAGAGCCTGAAGGTGATGTTATTGGAATTGGATCTGGTGGAAATTATGCACTAGCGTCAGCAAAAGTATTAATGGATACAGATTTATCAGCAGAGGAGGTTGCAAAAAAAGCGATTAAAGTTGCATCTGAAATATGTGTTTTCACAAACAATAATTGTAATATAGAGAAAATTTAAATGGAAAAATCAAACGTTACAACACTACCAAACGCTAAAATTAAAAAAGAAAAAAGTAATATTCAAAACTCTTTAACTCCAAGAGAAATAGTATCTGAATTAGATAGATTTGTTGTCGGACAAAATAATGCAAAAAGAGCAGTTGCAATTGCTTTAAGAAATAGATGGAGAAGACAAGCATTAGAAGGTGATATGAAAGATGAAGTTCTTCCAAAAAACATTTTAATGATGGGGCCAACGGGTGTTGGTAAAACAGAAATATCTAGAAGATTATCAAAATTAGCTGAAGCACCATTTGTAAAAGTTGAGGCAACAAGATTTACCGAAGTAGGTTATGTAGGTAGAGATGTTGAACAAATAATAAGAGATCTTTTAGAAATTGCTATTGCAATGGAAAAAGTGAAAAAAAGAAAAGAAGTTCATTCAAAAGCACAAAAACTAGCGGAGGATAGAGTTCTTGATGCAATAGTTGGAAATAAAGCAAGTGTTGCAACAAGGGAAAGTTTTAGAAAAAGGCTAAGAGATGGGGACCTAGATGATAATGAGATCGAGGTAGCTGTTACAGAGAGTAATAGTGGAATGCCATCCTTTGAAATTCCTGGAATGCCTGGTGCAAATGTTGGTATGATTAATATTTCGGATATGCTTGGAAAATCTATGGGCCAAAAAGCTAAGAAGAAAAAAATGTCAGTAAAAGAGTCTCATGAAATATTACTTAACGAAGAGGCCGATAAATTAATCGAACAAGACAAAATTATTAAATCAGCAAAAAATACAACTGAAAACAATGGTATCGTATTTTTAGATGAAATTGATAAAATTTCAGCAAGAACTGATAGAGTTGGTGGAGACGTTTCGAGAGAAGGTGTTCAAAGAGATTTGCTGCCGTTAATTGAAGGAACAACGGTAAGCACTAAATATGGTCCAATAAAAACAGATCACATATTATTTATAGCTTCAGGAGCTTTCCAACTAGCAAAGCCATCCGATCTTTTGCCTGAGCTTCAAGGGAGACTGCCAATTAGGGTTGAGCTAGATGCATTGAATAGTGAGGATTTTAAGCGAATTTTAAAAGAGCCAGACAATAGTTTAATAAAACAATACAAAGCTTTACTTAAAACTGAAAACGTTGATTTAGAATTTACTGAAGATGGAATTGATACGATTGCAACAATTGCAAGCGAAGTAAATACAACAGTTGAAAATATTGGCGCTAGAAGACTACATACTATAATCGAAAGAGTTTTAGATGAAATTAGTTTTACAGCAACAGATAGAGCTGGTGAAAAGATAAGTATAGACTCGGATTATATTAAGAAAAATATTGGTGAACTTGTAAAAGACGCAGATCTTTCAAAATTTATTTTATAATTCTTATTTTTTTTTTCTTAAAAAAATATCGAAATTTCCAACGGATGGATTTTCAACAGCCTCAAAGTCAATACTTATAATTTTGTCCATTAAATGATTACTATCTTTAATAAAATTAGGTACTGAGTGTTTTAATATACTCAAATTACTAGATTGATATGGGTCATTTAAATTCTTTGATCTAAGCCCCTTTCCTGTAATGACATTAATTTTATTAACTCCATTAATAAAACATTCTTCTATATAGGAAGTCATCTTTTGATTTGCTTCCTCTAAGGTATAACCATGTAAATCAATTGATCTCTCAATATATCTTTTAGGTGTTGAAGAAATTTTTTGATCTTTATTTTCTAATTTGTCAGTACTATTTAAAAAGTCTTGCCAGTCTTGTTTATCTTTATCTGATATTTTTTTGTTCAACTAAGCCTGGGTGTCTACTATTAGCCAGTTAGGATTTTTTGAAGTACTATCTTTTGTAAATTTCCAAGTATCTAGAACTTTTTTAACTTTTTGAGCGTCGCCTGATAGAACTTTATTATCTTTATCTTTAATGCAGGATATTATTTCACTTACAAATTCAACGGTTACTTCAAGCATATTTTTATTTTGATTATGCTCTTTGATCTCTGCCGAATTAATACCAATAAACGTAGTATCGGAAGTTACATTTCTTGCTTTTTTATCTTTGATAGCTTCATCAAATTGATCATATACATTTTTTGCTAGTAGATTTTTTATTGATTTTAGATCTCCTTTAGAAAAACTAGTAATGATACTTTCGTAAGCAATTTTAGCACCATTTAAAAAATCTTTCTTTGCTGCATCATCAAAAGTATCAGCATTTAAAATAGGAGAAGTTTTTGTTTCCGGAACTTCTTCATGAGGGAAACTTGAATTAATATTTTCTTCAAAACCTGTTTTTTTACCTAAAATTCCCCTTAATCTTAGGAAAATAAAACCCGCTATCATTGCTAATAGTATTATATCGATGTACTCAAAGCTGTAACTCATATACTAATAATATTTACTATGTTGATTAATTTCAACCTGCAATTTACATTATAGACAAATGAACACAGCAATAATTCTAATTTTAGGGATACCTCTTATTGAAATCTACCTTTTTATAAAGGTTGGATCAGAAATAGGAGCTTTAAACACAATTTTATTAATTCTTACAACGGCAATTGTGGGTATCTGGTACGCCAGATACGAAGGATTTAACACATTGCGTTCAGGAATGTCTCAATTAGTCAAAAATGAATTACCACTTTATGAAATAGTTTCGGGGGCGGCAATTGCTTTTGCAGCTCTTTTATTAATATTACCAGGTTTTGCCACTGATATTATAGGTATTTTATTGGTTTTTCCTGTAACAAGAAAAATAATACTTAGTAAGTATTCAAAAAAAAATACATCTAAAAAAAAAGATAATGATAAAGGAAAAAATTATATTGAGGGAGAATATGAAGATATAGAGGATAAAGATGGAAAATAAATTTAAAATAATTGTAAGTTATATTAAAGATTTATCAGTTGAAATTCCGACCCCAGAAGCTTTGGTAACAATTAGAAATACTATTCCAGAATATAAGATGAAAGTTGATATTAAATCAAAACCTTTAAAAAGAAAAATGATAGAAGTTTTAACCACTTTAACATATGAAAATCCAAACAAAAAAAAAGAAAGGGGCTTTTTTCAAATCGCATATGCAAATGTCATTGAGATAGTTGATTTAGAAATTAATAAGGTGGATCTTGAAAAGGTAATATTAAGTGATCTTCAAATAATTATGTATCCAGAGTTAGAAGAAAAGTTTTTGACTATTTTACGATCCTCAGGTTTACCAGATTTAAAATTTGGTAATAAGATTGATTTTGAAAAACTATATAAAGAAAGATTAAATTAATAAAAATTTTTTTTTAAATTTTTTTTAAGAAACTCTTTATGGTTTAATAATTCTTGTTCGGTTGGTTGAATGACTTTTTTGTAATATTCTGCTGCACCTTGAGATAAAGAAATATTATTTTCACTATTTTCAGCTAAATTTAGAGTGGGTTCTTTTTGATCTATTAAATTTATGTATACTTTTGCAAGTAAATCACAATCAATCAAAGCAGTATGTTTTTCCCTCCTTGAATTATCAATTCTAAATCTTTTACATAATGCATCTAAGCTTATTCCTGAGCCTGGAAATTTGTTTCGTGCCAATTCTAGAGTATCAATAACGTTTGTAGTACTTATCTTTGGCTTACCAATTAAAGTTAATTCATTATTCAAATGACCAATATCAAATTCAGCATTATGAATTATGATTTTTTTATCCTTAATAAAGTCTATAAAATCGTCAGCTATTTCGATAAATTTTTGTTTAGTTGCTAAAAATTCATCAGAATAACCGTGAACTTCAAATGCTTTCTCTGATACTTTTCTTTCAGGGTTTAAATAAAAATGAAATATATTTTTTGTTGGCACTAAATTATCTAACTCAATACAACCAATTTCAACAATACGGTGGCCATCTCTAACAGATAACCCGGTAGTTTCAGTATCAAGAACTATTTCTTTCATTTAATATTTCTCTTTTTATTAAAGTAATTCTTTTTTTAACAGTTAGAAGTTTAAAATCATTTTTTATAATAAAATTTGATATCTTTTTTTTAAAAGCTAGGGATTTTTGTGATTTTCTTAGATTATTAATTATTCTTTTGTTGTAAAAAGGCCTTTTTTTTAATCTTTTATTAATTTCTGCTCTATTTGATTGAATGTAGATTAAATGAAATTTTTTATCATACAATTTATTTTCAACTAACAATGGTATATCTAGAAGAACCATTTTTTTATTATTATTTTTTTTAAAAAACTCATACATTCTTTTCCTTACTATTGGGTGAACAACATTTGAAATTTTTTTGAGATTTTTCTTATTAGCCTTTATTGCGGTTCCAAGCTCATTTTTTTTTATTATTTTCGATTTAATAAATTTTGGTAATATTCTTTTAAGTTTTTTATAACAAGATTTGTTATTTTTATAGATACGATTAACCTCTTTATCAGCATCAAAAACAGGACAGCCAAATTGCTTTGCAATAAAACTTTTTCCTGAACCAATATCACCAAGCACACCAATTTTAATCAATTTAAAAGCTCCATAACTTCTTCATCAATTATAGGTTCAATATTATTCCATATTTTAAAAGAGGCTTTTGCTTGATAGATAAACATTTTCTTCCCATTTTCCGTTTTATTTCCATTTTTTTTTGCAGATTTTAAGAAATTAGTTTCAGAAGGATTATATATAATATCATAGAAAAGCTTACCTGAACTAATTTTAGAAAAATCTAAACCAATATTATCATCTACGTTTAAACCCAAACTAGTAGCATTAATAATCATATCAAAATCAGGTATTGTTCCCCATTCAACAATCTCAACCTCACTGAAAGTTTTTTTTAGTTTCTCAGCTTTGGCTTGCGTTCTATTGCTTACAAAAATTTTATGGGCTTGCATATTATTTAATGCAACTAAAATAGATGGGGATACACCACCTGCACCTAATAATAATATTTTTTTTCCACTTACATTATAGTTTATGTTTTTAATAGCTAATTCAAATCCTTCAATATCTGTATTATGACCTATAGTTTTTTCATCCTTTAAAAAGATTGTATTTACTGACTGTGTCTTTTCAGCTTCATTCGATAATTTATCTAAAAAAGGAATAATAGAATTTTTAAATGGAACAGTGACATTAATTCCATAAATTTTTTTTTCTTTAACTTGTTTTACTAAGTTTTCTAATTCAGAAATATCTAATTTTTTTTTATCATAAGTTGCATCTATGTTATTAAATTTTATCCAATGATTGTGTATTCTTGGGGACAAAGAATGTTCAATTGGATTGCCTATGACTAAAAATTTTTTCATTTTTGAAGTTCCAAGTATTCTTTAATTTTTTTTATAGGAAGGCCCATTATTGTATCTTCATCTCCATCAATTTCTGAAAATAAATATCTACCCTCTCCTTCAATTTGATAAACATTATATGCATATAAAGTTTCATCAGTTATTTTGCTAAGATAAGATATTAATTCATCTTCAGAAAAATCTTTCATTTTTAAATATGCCCTATCTGTGTAATTCCAAATCATTGAACCATTTTTAGATATACAAACTGAACTTATTAAAGAGTGTCTTTTTCCATTTAGTTTTTTTAGAATAGTAAGTGCTTCATCCCTGTTCTCTGGCTTTGATATTAATTCACCAGCTAAATCAATTACACTATCTGCTCCCAAAACTAGTATATTACTTACTTTTTGACTTACTTTATTAGCTTTTAACTCAGCGAGATTTTTAGATATAATTTCTGGTGTAGCACCTTCTTTAAGCAGACTTTCTTTAATTGGCTCTTCATCTACGTTTGATACTTCAACATCAGATGGAATATTATTATTATCTAAAATTTCTTTTCTAACTTTGCTTTTCGATGCTAAAATAATATTAAGCATTTTTTTTATTTTTTATCTCATAAATCTTTATTACTGATGCAGCTGTCTCCTCAACTGATTTCCTCGTTACGTCTATAGTAGGCCAGTTATTTTCTTTAAATACTTTTCTAGCATTTTTTAATTCATCTTTAATTTTATCAATATTAACGTATTCACTATTTTGATCCTCTTTCAATGAAGTTAATCTATTTTTTCTTAGATCATATAATCTTTCAGCTTCAGTAACTAATCCAACCACGCAAGGGGTGAAGTTTTTTTGAGTAACCTTGCTTGGTATAGAGTTTTTATTTACCAAAGGAATATTTGAAGTTTTAAAACCTCTATTTGCTAAATAAATTGAAGTCGGTGTTTTACTAGTTCTGCTAACTCCCAAAAGAATTATATCTGATTTTTCTATATCTTCTGTTTGGTTACCATCATCATGGTTCATTGTAAATTGAATAGCTTCAATTCTGTCATAGTATTCTTCATTTAAAATATGTTGGCCACTTGGTTCGTGAGAAGCTTTTTGATTTAAAACTTTTGAAAAATTTAGAATTAAGTCACCTAGAACTCCAAAGCAAGGTATATTTCTTTCATACGCTTTCTCTGTAAGGTATTTAGCTAATTTACTATTAACGATAGTATATAAAATTATTGAGTTTTTTTCTTTTTTAGCTTGTTTTAAAATACTTAAAGTTTGGCTTTCTGTTCGTGTAAATGAAAAATGATTTGTCTCATACTCAAAATTAGGGAATTGAGCTTTTAGTGCTAAAAATATTCTATCTAATGTTTCGCCTGTAGAATCTGATATTAAATAAATTTGATATAAGTTTCTCATGTATAAGATGTTTATAAACTATTAGTAAAATAAGAAAAATGCAGATTTATTCCTCTGAGGACTTAAAGTTAGTTTTCTTTCCATTTAATTAACTAAATTATAAAGTGTTAACAAAGTTATACATAATATACATAAAATATGAGAAACCTTAATTAATGCCTAAAATATAGGACTAATTTTAAATCCAAATTGTTAATAAATAGTTAAACAAGTGTGATAATTGACTAATTTACGTTATTCACAATACATAATACTAATACAGTAAATAATATATATCTATTTATATGAGTCCCATAACTAACTGTATTAAAAATAAAGATACTAAAACTAATCCTATATGGTTGATGAGACAAGCAGGAAGATATTTACCAGAATTCAGAAATATTAGAAAAGAAAACCAGGACTTTATAAAATTATGTTTGAATAGTGATTTAGCTTCTGAGATTACACTTCAACCTATAAAGAGATTTGCATTTGATGGTGCAGTAATATTTTCCGATATTTTAATGTTGCCATACGGTCTTGGTCAGAAAGTAGAGTTTGAAAAAAATTTTGGACCAAAGTTAGGTGAAATAGATCTAGATAATATTAAATATGTAGATGAAATTAATTTCACAGAAAAAGTTTATAAAGTTTATAAAGCAATTTCTAAAACGTCTCAGGATGCTTTAATGAATAATAAAGACATGATAGGATTTGTTGGAGCTCCATGGACTATCCTTGTATATATGATCAATAGATCATCTCCAAAAAAGGGTCTTACAGGTGAATTCTTTAAAGATGAATTTCTAATAAATAGATTACTAGGAATTATTGAAAAATTTTTAAAAGTTCATATAAAAAACCAAGTCGAAGCCGGGGCTAAGGTAATTCAAATTTTTGATAGTTGGGCAGGATTATTAGAAGACAAAATCCCTGAATACATTTATATACCTACATTAAATATTGTAGAGTATACTAAACAATTAGGTGTCCCTGTAATTTGTTTTCCAAGAGGTATTAAAGATTACAAAAATTTTTGTGAAATAGTCAAACCAGATGCAGTTAATATTGACTATGATGTAGATCCAAAAAAAATAGTAAAAGAAATAAAGATTCCAATTCAAGGAGGGCTTGACCCCAAAATACTATTGAGTGATAAAGAAACTCTTAAGAAAGAAGTTGAAAGATATCTTCATATTTTTAAGGATCATCCATACATATTTAATTTAGGACATGGAATTCTACCAGAAACTAAAATTGAAATGGTTGAAAATTTGATAAAAATAGTAAGAGACTTTAAATGAGATCAGATCACCCAAAAGTTAATTATGGTAAAACAGGTGTTTTAATAATAAACCTTGGCACACCCGATTCCACTAGTTGGCTTGATATAAGGAAATACTTAAAGGAATTTTTATCAGATAGAAGAGTTATTGAAGTAAACCCTGTTATTTGGCAAGTAATACTTAACTTATTTATACTTACTTTCAGGCCATCAAAAACCGCCAAAGCTTACAAAGAAATATGGATGAAAGACAAAAATATGTCTCCGCTAAGGTTTTTTACAGAAAGCCAAGCTCATAAATTATCTGAGAAAATTGGTGATGAAAAGTTGATAGTTGATTTTGCTATGCGGTATGGCAATCCAAGTATCAAAAGCAAAATAAATGAGCTACATGAAAAAGGTTGTGAAAATTTAATTATACTACCTCTTTATCCTCAGTATGCTGCTGCAACGACCGCAACTGTATGTGACGAGGTTTATAGAACCCTTATGAAAATGAGGTGGCAACCAAATTTAAAAATAATTCCTCATTATGAGTCGGAACCTCTTTATATAGATGCTATTAAAAATAGTATTGTAAAAAAAATTAACGAAATTAATTGGAAACCAGATTTAATAGTAGCTTCGTATCATGGAATACCAAAAAAATATTTTGACAAGGGTGACCCTTATCATTGCTATTGTCATAAAACCACTAGACTTATTTCTGAAAAATATTCAGATATTAAAGTTATGACAACATTTCAATCAAGATTTGGTCCTCAAGAATGGCTACAACCTTATACAGACAAAACTTTTGAAGCCTTGCCCAAAGAGGGAAAAAAAAATATTTTAGTTATATGTCCTGGTTTTTCATCTGATTGTGTAGAAACTTTAGAAGAAATATCCATCCAAGGGAAAGAAAGTTTTATCAAATCAGGCGGTGAAAACTTTGAAATGATACCTTGCTTAAATGATAATGAAGATCATATTTCTTTATTCAAACATCTTATTTCGAAAAATTTATAATCAATGAGTGGATATCTTTTATTTAAATCACTTCATCTAATAGCAGTAATTTCCTGGATGGCAGGGTTATTATATTTACCAAGAATATTTGTTTACCACGTCGAAAATTTTGAAAAGGATCAAGCTACTGAAATTTTTGAAACGATGGAAAGAAAACTTTATAATTATATCATGCGACCAGCCATGATTTTGTCTTGGCTTTTTGGAATTATATTGATTTGGATTAATGGAATTGAAAGTTTCGCCTATTTATGGTTACAACTTAAAATTCTATCAGTAGTGATTTTAACAATTTATCATGAGTATCTGGGCAAATGTATGCGCTTGTTAAAATCTAAAGAAAACTCAAAATCATCCAGATTTTTTAGGATAATAAACGAAATACCCACAGTATTGCTTATTTTCATTGTTTTTATTGTAGTTTTTAAGCCTATCTAGGGTTGAAATTTTTACATCAGTATATATATTTAAGCTATCTAACAAAAACTTCCACACATGAACATTCAAGAATTAAAAGAAAAAAGCTCAGAAAAGTTAATTACCGAAGCTGAAAAGCTAGGCATAGAAAACGCCAGCACATTACGTAGACAAGAAATCTATTTTGCAATTTTAAAAAAGCTTGCAGAAAAAGGTGAAGAGATTACCGGTGGCGGTGTTCTGCAATTACTGCAAGATGGCTTTGGGTTTCTTAGAGCAATGGAGTCGAATTATTTGCCGGGTGCAGATGATATATATGTAAGCCCAAGTCAAATCAGAAGATTTGGTTTAAGAACTGGTGATAGTGTTGAAGGGCCTATTAGATCTCCAAAAGAGGGAGAGAGATATTTTGCACTTCTTCAAGTTAGTAAAATAAATTTTGAAGAACCAGATAAATTTAAACATAAAATTGCTTTTGATAACCTAACACCTCTTTATCCAAACAAACAATTGGGAATGGAAGTTGAAACAAACAAAGTTGAAAAAAAACCTGATTTAACCCCAAGACTTATTGATCTTGTTAGTCCAATTGGAAAAGGCCAAAGATCTTTAATCATTTCACCTCCAAAAGCTGGTAAAACAATGATTTTACAAAGTATAGCTAACTCGATCACAGCCAATCATCCAGAATGTTATCTAATGGTTCTACTAATAGATGAAAGACCCGAGGAAGTTACAGATATGCAGAGAACAGTTAAAGGCGAAGTTATTAGTTCTACGTTTGATGAACCAGCACAACGTCATGTAGCTGTAGCAGAAATGGTGATTGAAAAAGCTAAAAGGTTAACTGAACATAAAAAAGATGTTGTAATTTTATTAGATTCTATAACTAGACTAGGAAGAGCCTATAATGCAGTTGTACCCAGTTCTGGTAAAGTTTTGACAGGTGGAGTAGATGCGAATGCTCTTCAAAGACCAAAGAGATTTTTTGGAGCAGCTAGAAATATCGAAGAAGGTGGATCTTTAACTATTATTGCAACAGCTCTGATTGATACAGGTAGCAGAATGGATGAAGTTATTTTTGAGGAATTTAAAGGAACAGGAAATAGTGAAACTATTCTGGATAGAAAAATTTCTGAAAAAAGAATTTACCCTGCAATTGATATTACTAAATCAGGAACAAGACGAGAAGAACTGATATTCGATAAAAATGATCTCCAAAAAATGAATGTCTTAAGAAGAATAATTGCTCCAATGGGGTCAATGGATGCTATAGATTTTATAAATTCGAAATTAAAAACAACAAAAAATAATGCTGAGTTTTTTAACTCAATGAACAAACCAGCATAAATCTTCCATAGAATATATTTTATTTTTTAGTAGACTAATGACTAATGTTTAGTCAAGAAACTATTAACGAAATAGAACAAACAAAACTTTTTGACAAACAAAACAATTATAAAAAAGCATTTCAAATAAGTGAAACTTTAGCAAAAAAAAATGAGAATAATTTTTTTCTACAAAATTTAAATGGATACATTTTATATAAATTAAATAATTTTAGATTAAGTAAAACCTATTTTTTAAAATCAATAAAATTAAATAAAAATTTCGCACCCGCTTACTATTTATTAGGTCTTGTTAATATCCAACACAATGAACTTGAAAATGGTTTAGAAAATTTAATTAAAGCAAGTTCGATAAATCCTGCTTTAAAAGATGCTAAGTATAATATAATTAAAATCTTATCTTCCTTTAAACCAAAAAAAAATTTAGACCACCCTTATGTTATAACAAACTCATTAATTGAAGAAATAAGTTTTAACTATAAGCATGATGTATTTATTGATAATATAAAAGTTAATAATTTTTTAAGAAAATCTTTGCAGATTGTTGAAAAAAATTTAGGTAATGTTGAATTTCCAGATATGCAAATTTACAGGCATAATTCTAAAAGTTTAAATTGTGGTAGACATTTCAAAATATTTAACAAAGAAGGAGCAATTCCAGAATTTTGTTTTGACTGTTTTAAAGTTGTTGTAGAAGTAAATAATATTTTGGATTTAATAAAATTATATTTTGTGTTTGATGGTTTATATGTTGGGTTAAAAAATAATCGAAAAGTTTTAGTTG
>CABYFN010000017.1 GCA_902518235.1 uncultured Pelagibacteraceae bacterium
AAAAAGGGCAAGAGAAGTAATTTTTAAAATAGACGGTTAATAGTTAAATTCGAGCCCGCTAATTTCATAGCGGGCTCTTTCAAAATTAAGTATAATAGTAAAATGGCAGTAAAAGCTTTAAGTTATATTGGAGTTAATTCAAATAAATTTGAGGATTGGTCAGAGTATTCTCAAAAATATCTCGGCATGCAACAGATGGACCGTGGAAAAGAAATTTTGTCTTTTAGAATGGATGACCAAAAACAAAGATTAACAATAACTGGTGATAAAGGAGATGGATTAGGATTTTTAGGATGGGAAGTTGATAGCAAAGAAGATCTTCAAACTTTTGCAAATAAATTAGAGGAAAATAAAATAACGGTAAATCATGGAAAAACTTCACTTGCTGATAAACGTTTTGTTGAGGATTTAATTTATTTTAACGACCCACAAGGAAATCGTATTGAACTTGTTTATAAGCCTATGATAGATACAGATCCTTTCAAACCAGGTAGGCCAATTTCAGGGTTTAAGACTGGGGCACTAGGGATGGGACATGCTGTTGTACATGTAAAAAATATTGATGATTTAATTCCTTTCTACAGAGACGTAATGGGTTTCAAGATAAGTGATTATAGTCATACTCCAATATCTTTATGCTTTTTTCATGTTAATGGTAGACATCATAGTTTAGCTTTATTTGGTTCAGGTGGAACTGGTTTCCATCATTTTATGGTTGAATACAATAACTTAGATGATGTAGGTCAAGGTTATGACTTATTACAATACAAGGATAATGCAATTGCTTATACAATGGGGCGACATACCAATGATTATATGACTTCATTTTATTCAATTACGCCATCTGGTTTTTTTATTGAAAATGGATGGGGTGGGAGGATTATCAATCCAGATACATGGCAGCCCATTGAAACATTCGAGGGGCCTAGTTTTTGGGGACATGAAAGACTTTATTTACCAGATGATGAGAGAATGAAATTTAGAAATAAAAGACTTGAAACTGCATCTCAAGGTAAACAAGCTCCATTGTTAATCGATTGTCCTTGGTTATATTCAAATTTAAAAAATAAATAATTTTTAAAAATATCAATGAAAGAATTTGATGTCACAATAGTAGGATTAGGACCCGCGGGAGGGACTTTAGCAAACCTTCTGGCAATGCATGACTTTTCGATATTAATTCTTGATAGAGAAAAAAGCTTTTATCCACTGCCTAGAGCAGTTCATTTTGATGACGAAATAATGAGAGTATTCCAAACAATAGGAATTACAAAAGAATTTTTGAAACATACTATAATTAATAAAGGTACAAAATTCGTTAATTCTAAAGATAAAGTAATATTAGATTGGCCAAGACCAAAAAAAATTACAGATAATGGATGGTATCCAAGTTATAGATTTCATCAACCTGATCTAGAAAAAAAACTTAGAAAAAAATTAAAAAATTATAAAAAAGTCTTAATTGAACAAAATTCTGAAGTTAAAAAAATTCAAAATTCAAAAAATCATGTGGATATAACTTATTTAAATATAAATAATCACAAAGAATATCTCTTAAGGTCTAAATTTGTAATCGGTTGTGATGGTGCCAATTCAATAACTAGAAAACAAATGAAAACAAAAATGGATAATTTAGGTTTTACTCAAAAATGGGCGGTAGTTGATCTAATATTAAAAAAGAAAAAAAATAATTTACCAGATAGAACAATTCAATATTCAAACCCAAAACAACCAGCAACATATTGTAGAAATGTTGGTAGACGTAGAAGATGGGAATTTGCAATTAAAAAAAATCATAGTGATAAAAAAGTTTTATCAGAAAATTATATTTGGAATTTTCTTAAACCTTGGCTAAATAAAAGTGAAGCAATTATTGAGAGAAAAACAATTTATACATTTGAGTCTGCTATTGCTAGAAAATGGCGAAAAGGTAGAGTTTTTATAGCTGGTGATGCTGCTCATTTAATGCCACCATTTATGGGGCAAGGGATGTGTGCAGGAATTAGGGATGCATCAAATTTAGCATGGAAAATTGCCAACTGTATAAGAAATAAATTTGATGAAACACTTTTAAACACATATCAATCAGAAAGATCTCTCAATGTTAAAGAATATATTGAAACCACTATGAGGATGGGAGAATTTGTAAATGCTGTTGAGTCCATTCAAATAACAGACAATATAAAATCTGATAACAAAGGTATTAAAAGCATGCAGTCAATTAAACCTAAACTAGGAAGAGGTCTGGGCAACCTAAAGGATATAAATAGAGGAAAAACTTTTCCTCAATTCAAACTTAAAAATAATAAAACCCTAGATGATTATTTTTCAAAAAAAGGAATGATAATTTTATCTTCAGAAATAAAGCACAAAAAATTAAAAAATTACTCCTTATTGAAAGCAAAGAATTTGAGCAATGTATCAAAATATTTAAAAAATATTAATTCAAAAGCTATTTTAGTAAGACCAGATAGATTTATTTTAGCTTCAGCAAATTCAAATAAAGATGTTAGTTTACTTTTAAAAAAATATTCCTCTATTTTACGATAACTTGAACATCTCATTTACAGCTAATATTTTTGAATGATTGTTTGGAGCAATTTCTCCATTTGGCATATACAAGGAATTTTCAAATCCTACTCTAATTTTACCACCTAGGCTAATAGCTTTTTCCAAGCAACTCATTTCTTCTTTTGAAAAAGCGCATATCGACCAATCTAAATTGACATTATTATCTTTCATTACTTTTAAGAACTCTGGAATTTTTTCTGGGTAACTAATTTTACCTGTGTAATGACCAATTACAAATAAACACCAAGCTCCTTCAATTGTAATTTCTGCTTTATTTAAAAGGTTCACTAATAAGTTTACATCCTGAGGATTATACAAAATATGCTGTATTTTAGTTCCAGCTTCTGTCAAATATTTATATAACTTTATATCTTCCTCTGTTGGATTTCTAGAAGGTATTAACTCAGCTGTACCAATTGATGTACCTGGTGGAGTAACATCATATGCAAGTTTCCTCATTTCTTCAGGAGAATACTTTCCAACTGCTTCAGTAGTAACCTGAATATGCATTTTTGGAACCTGATGTTCTAATTCATTTAATGCCTCTTTATAAAGTCCAGCATCCAAAACATGTTCCCCTTTATCATTTCTTACATGTAGATGAATAGCACCTGCTCCTGCTTCAAAACAGTTTTTAGCAACTTCAACTGTTTCTCTGATTGTTAGGGGAACTTCTGGATGATCTTTCTTGACTTTTCTTGCACCATTTGGAGCTACCATCAAGTTTGGTAATTTATCTGGTTGAAAAA
Organism: uncultured Pelagibacteraceae bacterium; assembly: GCA_902518235.1. Lineage (GTDB taxonomy): Bacteria > Pseudomonadota > Alphaproteobacteria > Pelagibacterales > Pelagibacteraceae > Pelagibacter. The sequence goes on from CABYFN010000017.1 coordinate 3,321, forward strand.
AGGCCATAAATTCAATCTAATAAAAATTAAAAAATTAGTATACTTAAATAAAATGAATTCATCAAAAAAAGAAGTCATTAAATTTGCCAAAATGCTTAACGATAAAAAACTATCAGCATTAAGATCTGGTAATATTTCATTAAGATACAAAAATGGTTTTTTAATAACGCCTTCAGGACAAAAGTATTCATCTTTAAAAGAAAAAGATATTGTTTATATAAATCTTGATGGTAAATATAATAAAAATCAAAATCCATCATCTGAGTGGAGATTTCATCAAGATATATATAATTCAAAAAAAAATGCAAAAGCAATAGTTCATTCGCATTCGACAAACGCTACTGCTCTATCAACTCATAATAAGAAAATACCTTCATTTCATTACATGGTCGCTTTAGCAGGAGGTGTAGATATAAAGTGCGCAAAGTATGCAACTTATGGAACTCGAGAATTGTCAAAAAATATTCTTAAAGCCTTAAAAAATAGATCAGCATGTTTAATAGCAAATCATGGACAAATTACATTTGGACAAAGTCTGACAGAAGCATTTGAATTAGCTGAAGAAGTTGACAATCTTGCTAAACAATATATCAAAGCTCTCGTTTTAGGACGACCAAAACTTTTAAGTTTAAATGAAATGAAAAAAGTTTTATCTAAAAGTAAAACGTATAAAAGGGGTTAGTATGACTACAAAAGTTGGTGAACATATTACACTTGATATTATAGGTACTAAAAAAGAGTATGATCCTGTTTTTTTTGAAAAATTAGTTTACAAGATTGCAAAAATTGCAAAAGTAACAGTATTAGAAATATCTAAATATAAATTTGAACCACAGGGATTTACTCTAGTTGCGCTTCTCGCAGAAAGCCACATCAGTTTCCATACCTTTCCCGAAAAAGGTATTATCAGTTTTGACTTTTTTACATGTGCAAAAATTTCACCTTCCGTAGCAATAAATGTCATTAAAGAGGAAATTGAACACAGTAGAATAGTTAAGAAGGAATTTAATAGAGATACAGTGGATCTTTATCATGACATTTATAGCTCGCCAGGTTTAAAAAAGTCATACGTAGTCAATAAAGTGTTAGAAAACTTTAAATCAAATGTTGGTCAACATATTGAGATATTAGAATTAGAACAATTTGGAAAAGCATTATTTATAGATAATGAAATTCAAGTAGCTGAAAAAGATGAACATCTTTATAGCTCTACTTTTGTTAATTCTGGTTTAGATTTGAACTCTAATAAGGAAAAAGCCGCAATAATTGGTGGGGGTGATGGAGGTGTGGCTAGAGAGTGTATATCTAAAAATTTTGGATTTATAGATTGGTATGAATTAGATCCAGAAGTGGTAGATGTATGTGATAAACATCTTGGAAAAATTGGCGATAAAGCAACTGAAAAGAATTCAGTAAAATGTGTTTGGGGAGATGCATTTGAGAGCATCAAATCAGTGAAAGATGATACATATGATCAGATATATGTTGATTTAAATGATGACCAATACTGTATAGATTTGGCTTCTAAAAATATGAAATCACTTGTAAGAATTTTAAAGCCAAAAGGAGTTATTACAGCTCAGGTTGGTAGCCAGGATAAAAAACCAAAACAAATAGAGAATTGGTTAAACATATTTAATGAAAATTTTGGTAATACTAAATTATCTAGAATTTATATACCAAGTTTTGATTGTTCCTGGAATTTTTCTTCATCGATAAATCATTAGAAACTTCTTTTTAAATCTCAAAAATTATGAAATAATTATTCTTTTAACGGAGGAAATAATGAATGTAATAAAAAATATATTTTTAACTGTTTTATTATCTTTATTTTTAATTAGTAATTCTAATGCTGATAAAATTAAGATTGGAACTGAAGGAGCTTACCCACCTTGGAATTCAAAAGATGCTTCAGGTAAACTTATTGGATTTGAAGTAGAACTTGCATGGACTCTTTGCAGATATATAGGCCAGCAGTGTGAAATCGTTGAGCAAGACTGGGATGGCATGATACCAGCTTTAACATCAAAAAAATTTGATGCAATAATGGCTGGAATGTCAATTACTGATGAGAGAATGAAAACAATTAATTTTTCACAAGGATATGCTGACGAAGTAGCATCTTTGGCTGTTATGAAAGGTTCTGACCTAGAAGGTATGGATACTCCAGAAGCAGTAAATTTAAATATAGGTGGTTCGTCTGTAAATAAAGCAATGAAAACTTTAACTTCGGCTTTATCTGGAAAAACAGTCTGTACACAAATTGGAACAATTCACCAAAATTTCTTAGAGTCAGGTGACGTTGGAAAAATAAATTTGAAAACTTATAAAACACAAGATGAAGTAAATCTAGATTTGACTAATGGTAGATGTGATGTTGCTTTAGCAGCAGCAGTTGCATTTACGGACTATGCTGAAAAATCTGGTGAAGCTGTTGTACTTGTGGGACCAACTTTTTCAGGTGGTGCATTTGGTAATGGTGTAGGAGTAGGTATTAGAAAAGACGATACTAAACTCTTAAAAGCTTTTAACAAAGCTATCGATAAAGCAAGAAAAGATGGTCATATTAGTAGAATTGCCATCAAATGGTTCGGCTTTGACGCTTCTATGTAATTAATTTTAGATATGGCGACTATAATATATAGTCGCCAATCTATATGGAACTTCTATCATTTGGAGATACTGGTTGGGGAGACGAACTGTTTTTCGCAACCCTAATGACAATTGCTGTATCTATTGCTGCAATGGCAATTGGATTTATATTTGCTTTAATATTTACTCCTTTAAAATTATCTAAAAATAAAACACTTAATGTAATTGGAAATTGTTACACTACTATAATTAGAGGTATTCCAGAATTATTAGTAATATATTTGTTATTTTTTGGTGGAACAGGAGCTGCTATGTATGTGGCTTCAATTTTTGGTTATGATGGTTATATTGAAATAAATGCATTTATAACTGGTTCTCTCGCAATTGGGATTATTTCTGGAGCGTATTCTACTGAAGTTTTTAGGGGTGCCATTTTATCAATCGATAAAGGTCAATTTGAGGCTTCAAAAGTTTTGGGTATAAAAAAATATATTCAATTTTACAAAATTATTTTACCGCAAATGTTGAGGTTATCAATTCCAAACCTCAGTAACGTTTGGCAAATAACTTTAAAAGATACCTCTTTAATTTCTGTTACAGGATTAGTAGAAATAATGAGGCAATCTTATATTGCTGCTGGTTCAACTAGAGATCCTTTATTTTTTTATTCAGTAGCAGCAGTATTATACTTAATGCTTACTTTCCTAAGTATGAAATTAATTAATAAATTAGAAATAAAATATAGCAAAGGATACTGATGGATATAAAGTTAATGATTAGTATTTTTCCAAGCTTATTAAGTGGTGCAATTATCACTCTTCAACTCTTAGTATCTTCAATGTTTTTTGGATTAATAATAGGTTTAATTTTTGCAATTTTAAGAATTAATAAAAATCCAATAATTAATAAGTTTGCTTATGGTTATTCTTATTTTTTTAGAGGAACACCATTACTAGTTCAATTATATTTAATTTATTATGGATTAGCTAATATAGAGTTTTTAAGAAATTCATTTTTTTGGGTAATAATAAAGGAACCATATTGGTGTGCAATAATTGCATTTTCTTTAAATACAGGAGCTTATACGTCCGAGATACTAAGATCAGCATTTCAGACAATTAAAAAAGGTTACATTGAAGCCGCGCAAAGTTTAGGTGTAACAAAAAAAATAACTTTTTACAGAATTCAATTACCTATAGCGATAAAACAATCACTTCCAGCATATGGGAATGAAATAATATTAATGCTTAAAGGCACCTCTCTTGCAAGTGTTATAACAATTATGGATTTAATGGGTGAAGCTAGAAAAGTAAATGTTTTAACTTTTAAACCTTTTGAGGCTTTTATTACAGCAGGAATAATTTATTTATTTATTACATTTATAATTCACAATATTATAAAGTATTTAGAAAAAAAATATGGATTTCAAACATGAAAGTAGCTTGTATTCAATTATCTAGTGGGGAAGATTATAATAAAAATTTTAAAGACACTGTAAAATATATTAATCAAGCAATTTTAAATAAAGCAGACTTAATAATTACTCCAGAAACTTCTTCATTGATGTCTGCTGACAAAAATAATTTATTTAAATATTCATATGAAATGAAACATGATCCAATAATAAAAAAAGTAAAAATTATAGCCAAAACAAAGAAGAAATGGATACTTCTTGGCTCAATGTGCATTAAAGAAAAAAGCAAATTAAGAAATAGATCCATTCTTATTGGACCTAAGGGTAAAATAAATACTTATTATGATAAAATAAATATGTTTGATGTTAAAGTTTCAAAAAAAGAACAACATAAAGAAAGTAAAGTATTTAAGGCAGGTAAAAAATTAGTATCAGCTAAATTACCCTGGGGAAATATAGGTCTTTCAATTTGTTATGATTTAAGATTTCCAGAACTTTATAGAAACTTATCAAAAAGAAATCTAAGTTTTATCACTGTTCCATCTGCATTTACTAAAACAACTGGTCAAAGACATTGGTTAACTTTATTAAAAGCAAGAGCAATTGAAAACTTTTGTTATATTTTTGCACCTAATCAAACAGGAAAAAATACGATTAAAAGAGAAACTTTTGGGCATACAGTTATTATCTCACCCGATGGTAAAATAATGGCTCTTAAGAAAGTTGGTAAAGGAATTATATATTCAAATATAATTCCAAAAATAGCTATGGATTTAAGAAAAGTTATTCCTAGTATGCTTTAATAATTTGTGTATTGCTTAATTTCTTTTATCTTTGAACCAGTTTGATTGTTTATTGCTAATTTAATTTTTGCTCTATCATCATTTAGAAAATGAACATCTCTAGATAATTTTATAAAATTTTCACCAAAATCACTATTTTTTTCACACATTCTTTTATTATCTTCAATATCCCAAAGTTTTGCGTTTATTGCCTTTAATTCTTCATAAAGTTTTTTTAATTCATCATTTAAAGTTATGTTTTCATCTAATTGTTTTGCTAAAACCAAATATTCATCATTAATAAATATTAATTTATCTGAGTCTTTAATTTTTTCTTTTTTGATTTCTAAAATTGAGATTTTATCTAAAAGTTCACCAACAGATACCTCAACTAAAATTTTATTCATATATAAACATAGTGTGTTAAGTTGTTTAAAATATGTCTAATATTCTTATAATTAAACATGGTTCATTAGGAGATATAGCTCAGGCTAGTGGTGCAATTCAAGATATTTTTGAATTTCACAAAGCTGATAACATCTATTTATTAACAACTAAACCTTACTTTAATCTTTTTAAAAAAAATCCAAATTTAAAGGACACTATTTTAGATAAAAGGTTATCAAGGTTTAATCTGATTTATCTGTTTAGCCTGATGCGTGAATTGAAAAAATATAAATTTCAAAAAGTTTTTGATTTACAAAATTCCTCAAGATCAAGCTTTTACAAAAGAATTCTATTTCCAAGTGCAGATAGCACAATTTGGTCATCATCGGAAACCACTCTACCAAAGGATCAGTCAAAAGTGGAATTTGATAAAAAACCAGTATTAGATCGATTTAAACATCAATTAGATACTTCAGGACTTACAACAAATAAAACAATGTTGCCTGATTTTAAATGGGCTTGCTCTAATATAGATAGTATAAAAAAGGAATTTGACTTAAATAAATACATAATTTTATTCCCTTTTTGCTCACCACATTTACAAATAAAAAAATGGCCTAATTACAACGAACTTATAAATTTAATTAAGAATAAATTTAAAGATGAATATAAAATCATAGTAGCCCCAGGTCCTAATGAAATTGATAAGACAAATGAAATTAACGCTATTTCAATCTTAAAAGAAAACAAATCTTTAGATATCTCTGAGCTTGCTGCTCTTATAAAAGATAGTTCTTTTGTTGTCGCAAATGATACCGGTCCCGCACACATGGCTGCACATTTGGGAGCTAAAGGTTTAGCTTTATTCGGCTCTCATACTACTGCTTACAAAGTAAGTATAGAGAGAGAAAAATTTAAAGCAATTCAAGTAACAGACTTAAATAAATTATCTCCTGAAAAAGTATTTGAATATTTTATAAAATCTTTAAATTAATGGAAGTTAATTTCCTTTTTTTCATATGTGTAGTTCCAGCAATTATTTTGTATGGTATTGCAAAATCAGGTTTAGGTGGTTCTATATCATTAATATCAGTCCCATTAATGACAGTTGTAATGCCATTACAACAGGCATTAGCAATTATTCTACCTATTTTAATTTTTTCAGACATGATTGCTGTTTACAGATTTAGAAGAGAGTTTAATTTTAGCATATTGAAAGTAATTGTACCGTTTGCTGCAATAGGGATTGTAATTGGTTCCTTAACATTCAATCATTTTTCCGAAGATTTACTTAAATTAATAGTTGGAATAATGGGATTTATATTTGCTGGGCACTACTTTCTGTTTAAAAAAGAAAAAACAGTTCCAGCCAAGCAAAATTTTTTGAAGGGTGCAATTTGTTCATCTATTGCTGGATTTTCTAGTTTTTGTGTTCATGCTGGTGGAACACCCACTAGTCTTTATTTACTTCCATTAAGGTTAAAAAAAGAAATATATGTAGGAACGAGAATTATCTTTTTTAGTTGTGTTAACTTAATAAAGCTACCTTTGTATATTTATCTATCGATGATGAACTTTGATACTTTATTTCAATCTGTCTCGCTGTTTCCATTGGCTTTAATTGGAATATTTATTGGTTATCAATTGCTTAAAATTATAGAGGAAAATTTGTTTTATAATATTATCTATGGATTAATTCTTGTGAGTAGCACAAAGTTAATATTCGATTTTATTTAATTCCAATCTTTTTTAATCGAATTATTACCAAATTTTTTTAGCAAAAATGGCAGAAAAGCTACAATTATTAATATCCTTAAGAAATGATGATAGCTTACAAAAATTGGGTCAATATTATAGGCAACGCTAATAACAACCATTTCATGGATTCCTCCTGGTGCAAAACTTAAAAATGTTGGAATAAAATCAAAACCTAAATACTGGAGAAAGTAAGCAGTAATCATCGCAACAATAACTAAAATAGAACAAACAATTATACCGTGAAAAATGTAAAAGAATAATTCTTTTAGTTTTAATCCATTTAGTCTACTTCCAAGAGCAGTACCCAAAAAAATAAAAGCTATATTTATTACAGTATCTGGGAATCTAGAATTAACAATCTCAAAAGTATAAAATAAACCTGATAAAGCCATGGCACCAACAAGTATAGGTGAAGGGATATTAAATTTTTTGAGTAGTTTAGAAAATAAATAACAAATAACTATTAAAAAAATAATTTCTAAAAAATATCTTACATCGTAAATGTTTTCGTAATTGTATCCTGCTATTTCAGAGAAACCTAACTTACTAATAAACAATATAGGTACAAAACTTACAATAAATATAACTCTTGTGGCTTGAGGAATTAAAACTTGTTTATGATTTTCTTTTTTTCCATACTCTAAAAGTGCTGCAGCTATAGGTACAAATGCACCTGGTAGAGCAGCAAGTGTTGCAATAAACTTATCAAATTTGCAAACTTTAACAAAATAATATCCTGCCAAAATAGTACTCACTATAGTGCAAACAACCATTGCCATAGACGAGAATATCCATAAATGAATTTTATACAACAAAGATACATTCAACGTTCCACCCAAAATAATACCAACCATCAGAAAAACTGGATTGAGTAATTTTGTTGAGAATTCAATTTTAAAATTAGTGAAAGCAATGCAAAGATTTAAACCTAAAGCACCTAGTAACCAAGGCAAAGGAAGACCAATTAGAGTTCCAATATAACCCCCAATTACTCCTATGATTAAAGCTTTATAACTAATGTTAAGCTCATTTAATAATTGTTTAAATGGAATCAATTTTAACATGTAAGTGATAAATCCTCATTGACACTGAATTTTAATTTATGTTTAATAACTAATTATAATTATAATAGGAGAGAAAATAATGAAACTAATTAAATCAATAATTTCAGTTTTATTCTCGGCAATTCTAATACTTTCAGCAACAACAACTAGTTCAATAGCAATTGATAAATTGCATTTTGTAATCGGTGGTGGTGCTGGTGGTGGTTGGGATGGAACTGCTAGAGGTACTGGAGAAGCTTTAACAAAAGCTGGTATGTTAAAAAGTGCATCATTTGAAAATATGTCAGGTGGTGGTGGTGGAAAAGCATTAGCTTATATGATTAACAACAAGCCTGCTAATACAGTCTTAGTTCAATCAACACCATTAGTTTTAAGATCAATTACTAGACACAAAGGTTATGTAAGTGGCAGTGGAACTTTATCTTATAAAGATGTTGTGCCAATAGCTGGCGTCATTGGAGATTATGGCGCTATAGCAGTTGCAAAAAATTCACCATATAAAAATTTTGAAGATGTAGTTAATGCATATAAAAAAGATGCAAGCTCAATTAAAATGGCTGGCGGATCAGTAAGAGGAAGTATGGACCATTTAATTGGTGCTTTAGCTTTCCAAGCTGCTGGTGCTAATCCAAATGATGTTGCTTATATTCCTTATGATGCTGGTGGAAAAGCTTTAGCTGGACTTTTATCTGGAGAAACACAAATTATTTCTACAGGTTTAGGTGAGCTTATGGGTGCAAGAGACCAAGTAAGAATTATTGGTATTACAGCTCCTTCAAGAGTTTCTGATGCTCCAGATGCACCAACTCTAAAAGAACAGGGTTATGATGTACAATTTGTTAACTGGAGAGGGTTCTTTGGACCTCCAGGAATGAGCAGTGCTGATAAAGCTAAAATTGCTAAAATGTTAGGCGATGTACAAAAAACTTCTGAATGGGAAACTGTTAGAGCAAGAAATGCATGGGTTAATATTTACAATCCAGAAGGTAAGTTTGTCTCTTTCTTAGAAAAACAAACTGAAGAAATGACAGCTCTTATGAAAAAATTAGGAGTTATATAATCTTAAGGATTATTAATAATTAGAGCAGTGAATATAAATACTACAAAAGTTATATCACTGCTCTTTTTTATATTTTCAGCATTTTATTTATATACAGCTTATCAAATTCAAGTTTTTGCATTCGATGAAAATGCTCCCTTTAATGCAAGAACATTCCCAATTTATCTAGGTTATGCCGGCCTTTTTTTTTCAGGATTAAAATTAATTTTACCAGATCCCAATACAATAAAAGTACAACACAAAACTCTAGAATATAAAAAAACAGCAATACTTATTGTTATTGCGATAATTTACGGTGCCACAATCTTAAAAGTTGGTTATTTTTTAACAACATCATTATTTTTGTTCTCATCATATTATTTTTTAGGGGAGAGAAGATGGGTCTTAATGTTTTTATTATCTTTTCCCTTTGTGGCAGCCTTTATGTATTTACTTCATGGTGTTCTTGATATTTATTTAAGAGATCCATTCTTACAATCAATTGGAGTAATGGGATGATTGAAGGAATTCTAATTGGTTTAACGACAGCGCTCACATTACAAAATATTTTAATGGTAATGCTTGGCTGTTTTTTTGGAACAATTATTGGAATGTTGCCAGGACTTGGCCCAATGACAGCAATAGCTCTAATGATACCAATTACCTATGGTTTTGATCCAGCAACTGGTTTAATTTTAATGGCAGGAGTTTATTATGGAGCGGTATTTGGAGGTTCTACATCATCAATACTATTAAACGCACCTGGCGTTCCAGGTACTGTCGCAACTTCATTTGATGGTTATCCGATGGCTCAGCAAGGTAAAGCAGGAAAAGCATTGGCTATAGCTGCTTGGAGTTCATTTGCTGGTGGTACTTTATCAGCAATATATTTATTATTTATGGCTCCAAGTTTATCGAAAGTAAGCTTATCTTTTAGATCTCCTGATTATTTTGCGTTAATGATTTTAGGTCTGACTGCAATTGCAGCATTTTCTTCTAAGGGTCAGTTTTTAAAGGCTATGATGATGGTAGTACTTGGTTTAATGCTTGCATCTGTTGGTCAAGATAGTTTGTCTGATATTACAAGATTTACATTTAACAATATGAATTTAACAGATGGGATTAGCTTTGTTCTTGTTGTTATGGCAACTTTTGCGATGAGTGAAGCATTAACTATAATATTAAAGAGAAATGATCCTACAAGTGCAGCTAAACAAGTTTCATTAACAGAACTTGGTTCAATTAAAATTAATAAAGAAGAAAGAACTAAAATGTACAAAACAATTCCCAGATCATCTGTAATTGGTTTTTTAATCGGAGTTTTGCCTGGAGCAGGGGCCACTATAGCTTCTTTTTTAGCTTACGGTATGGAAAGAAATATTGTTAAAGATGAAGAAAAAGAAAAATTTGGCAAGGGAAGTGTTAATGGTTTATCAGCACCAGAAACAGCAAATAATGCAGCCTGTTCAGGGTCATTTGTTCCTATGCTTACTTTAGGTATACCTGGAAGTGGAACCACTGCAGTTATGTTGGGGGCTTTATTAGGTTTTGGAGTTCAGCCTGGTCCAAGACTATATATGACAAACCCCGAGATTTTTTGGTCAATAATAATGTCAATGTACATAGGGATGGTGATATTGTTAATTTTAAACTTACCACTCATACCTTACATCGCAAGAATTTTAGCCGTTCCAAAAAATTATTTAATTCCTTTAATATTATTTTTTTCAATTACAGGAATTTACGTAATGTCATTTAATAACTTTGATATTTATTTAATGATAGGAATTGCAGTTGTTGCAACTTTTATGCGGCTTTATGATTTTCCAATGCCACCGCTAATACTTGCCTTTGTACTGGGTGGTTTAATGGAAGAGAATTTAAGAAGGTCTTTATTATTAAGTAATGGGTCTTGGGAATTTTTATGGGATAGAGCTCTCACAGCTTGTATCTTAGCTACAACTATTCTTATAATTATGTGGCATATATATAAAACGTTAAAAAAAATTAATTAAAAATTTATAATCTAGTAAAGATAAATTTTATCTGATAAGCCATAGCAGAGAGTTGCACTCAAAGCTGTTAAAATAAGTGGTGCTATAATACCTTCTCTTGATTTTTCTGGAGATTTTACACCTGTTTTGTCTATTAACAGTGAGTAAGAATTAACTAAATAAATACATAGATTAGTAAGAAAAACTAAATTAAAAAAAGAGCCTGCTGCTACAATTCCATTTCTTCTGATAAATAAAATATAGATTGCCATTAAAACTTGAGCCAACATCATGGCACCAACAAATCTAACCATTGGAAATCCTGTGTCGTCTATTTCAAATTTCGAGCAGAAGTATTTTGTTTTAAAAATAGTTTGAAAAGCATAAAATCCTACCCCAGCAAAATGGATTATAAATATTGTTAAATACCAAATATTATTAAATTTTTCTAACATTTCACATTCTTATAAGATTCTCTCATAGGATTCAATTTTCTTATCCCAAAGAAAATTTTCAGCATTAATTTTTGCTTCTTTTCCGTATTCTATATATTTATTATCTCTAAAAAGGTTGTCTATACTTGAATAAATATCCTCAAGTTTATTACCATCACATATTAAACCAGTTTTTTCATGTATAATTGCATCTGAAGCACCTCCATCTTTTCCACCAATTGATGGAACACCATATTGAGCAGCTTCCACATAAGCAATACCAAAACCTTCAACAGATTTTTTATAAATTATTGAAGGCATTACAAAAATATGTGACTTTGCTACAAGAGCATTTTTTAAATTTGAAGGCACATTTTTTAAAAAGGTGACTTGATCTTCTAATTTCAATTCAATTACTAGTTTTTTTAATCTCTCTTCTTCATCGCCATATCCAATGCAAGTGTAAATAATTTCAGGGTAGATTTCTTTTAGGTTTCTTACAGCCATTATGACTTTTTCATGATTTTTTCTTTTATCAAATCTTGAAACTGTAATTAGTCTATTTTTTTTACCTTTTAGAATATCCTCTGCTTCATCTAAATATTTTTGTGAAATTTCACTTACTGGATCAATTCCAGGGTTAATAATTACAATTTTTTTTTCTTCTACTCCCAAATCAATGGCTAAATTTTTTGTATAGTTTGAATTTGCTACTATATGATCAACATTATTTAAAACTGACAATACTTTTTTATTTAAACTTGAGCCTTTTGGGTGATTAATCTCTTTTGAATGTATTAAGCAGATTTTTTTTTTATTTGTTTTAATAAGTTCCAAACTTTTCCAATGGTCAGAGATAATACATTCGACCTTATTATTTTGGACAAGATAATCGTTTATCATATAAGATTTTCTATATTTTCTAATAAGCTTCATTCCTCTTACTCTTTCAATTGAAAATGAAACTGATTTATCAAAATCCTCATGATTTTCGTGATAGTCTGCAAAAACTTTTATCAAATTTAGTTTTGAGAGAGATCTTGCTAATCCCCACATGAGATTTTGCATGCCTCCTAATTCTGGAGGAAAAGTTCTAGTTACTATTAAATACATTAGTTGTTAAAACCATTTAATACTGCAACCCATGCTTGGAAATTGCTCTTTTGGACCATTGTTTGATTTTGCAATCATTTTCATCGCATTTTTTAGTTCACTTTCACCATTTTCAATTGGTTTTAAATCTTTTAATTCTCTAATTCTTCCCCTGTATTGAAGTTCAAGATCCTTATTGTAACCAAAAAAATCTGGAGTACAGACTGCACCATAAGTTTCAGCTACTTTTTGTGTTTCATCTATTACATATGGAAAATTAAAATCATTATTTTTTGAAAATTTAATCATATTATCAAAAGAGTCTTCTTCATATCTTTTTGGATCATTTGACATTATTGCTATAGATTTAATTCCATCATTTTCCAATTCTTTACAATCTTCGACAACATTATTTATGACAGCTAATACATATGGACAGTGATTACAGATAAACATTATTAGTGTTCCATTTTCACCCTTTGCATCATTTAATGAAATTATTTTATTATCTATAGATTTAAGTTCAAAGTTGTGAGCTTTTTTACCGAAGTCACATATTGGTGTTTTGGTTAATGACATGTTAAAAGACTATATAATTTATGTTTTACGATTTAAAAGATAAAAAACCAAAAAACCTTGGCGAAAATTGGGTGGCGCCTAACGCAGTTATAATTGGTGATGTAACATTAGAGAAAAATTCAAGTGTATGGTTTAATGCAACGTTAAGAGGTGATATAGAAAATATTCATTTAGGAGAGGGGTCTAATGTTCAAGATGGTAGTGTTTTACATACTGACCCTGGTTACCCATTAAAAATTGGAAAAAATGTAACGATAGGTCATTTGGTTATGCTTCATGGTTGTACAATTGACGATAATTCTTTGATTGGTATTGGGGCTGTTGTTCTCAATAAGGCTAGAATTGGAAAAAATTGTATCATTGGAGCTAAATCATTAATTACAGAAAATAAAGAAATTCCAGATAATTCCTTAGTAATGGGCTCACCTGGAAAAGTAATTCGTCAATTAACAGAAGATGAAATTGAGGCAGTAAAGCAAAATGCAATAAGGTATCAAGAAAATTGGAAAAAATATTCTAAATCAGTTTTTTAAAATAATAAATCATTAACAGAATAAATTATCAATCCTAAAATAATTATAAAAAATATTATAAAAGCTAGTTGCTCACTAACTTTTTTTGTGACTTTAGTTTCTCCTTTTTTAAATTTTCTAATTTGAAAAATACCAAACCTCATTACTGCCAATCCCCCTAAAATAAGTGCTATAGCAATAATAAATCCACTGATCATTTTATGGAACTAACCAGTTTTGTTTATTATTTTTAATATCAAATCTTGCTCTTCGATGACCTTTCGCAGCAAGATAAAGCCACTCAATACTTTCAATGCTGCATTGTATTACAGTAAAGTTTTTATAACCCTCTTCACTTTGCTCCATCGTAAAGCCTGACTTTTCAATATCTTCACTTAAACCTGAGCTTGGTTCATCTGTTTCTGTTCCTGGACCATTATTAACTAAATAACATTTCCTGCTTATATGAGCTGTTTTTGACCATGATTGCTCTGTGATTTCATTATCATGATTGATTAAACAATTGACTTTAACTCTAAGCTGGATCTTTTCTTCTTTATCATAGAATATAAATGCTGCATTGCTATTCTTTTTTAATTTTAGAATTTTATCAGATCTAATATCACTATGGAATTGAATTAGATTATTAGATTGGTCTGATTTTCTAAGAACAACAATTCTTCCATCAAAGTCTGACTGATCACCACAAACAAAAACTGGAATTCTAAATGGTGATGATCTATTAGTAACTGCATCATCAAGCATTGACCATATTTTTTTCTTTATTTCAGAGAAGTCCTCATAGTATGGGACGGTATTTGACATTGGTTTATTATTTTTTTTTAAGTCTAGCGATCAGACTAGAACTATCCCAACGATTGCCACCCATCTTTTGGACATCAGCATAATACTCATCAACAATTTCAGTGATTGGAACAGGTGAACCATTTCTTTTTGCTTCTTCAATTACAATTTTTAAATCTTTTCTCATCCAGTCAACAGCAAAACCATAATCAAATTTATCTTCAACCATAGTTTTATATCTATTTTCCATTTGCCAAGATTGTGCTGCCCCTTTCGAAATAGTTTCCATAACTTTATCAATATCTAATCCAGCATTTATTCCAAAGTTAATAGCTTCAGATAAACCTTGCACAACTCCTGCAATACACATTTGGTTCATCATTTTTGTTAGTTGACCGCTTCCTGAAGGACCAATTAATTTTACTTTTTTGCTGTAACAATCAATTACAGGTTCAGCTTTTTTAAATGCCACATCATCACCACCTACCATAACAGTCAATATCCCACCTTCAGCACCTGATTGTCCTCCAGATATAGGAGCGTCTAAAAATGCAAATCCTTTTTCTTTTGCACCTTTATAAAGTTCTCTTGATATTTCTGCTGAAACGGTTGAGTTGTCTATGTAAATAGCACCTTCTTTAGCAGTATGGAATAATCCATCTTCTCCAAGCGATACTTCTTTTAAGTCGTTATCATTACCAACGCATGTGAAAATAAAATCTGCACCCTTTGCAGCTTCTTTAGGAGTAGAAGCCATCTTACCTTTATATTCTGAAAT
>CABYFN010000018.1 GCA_902518235.1 uncultured Pelagibacteraceae bacterium
TTTAATTTTAGTTAAAGATGAAATTTTTTTTTCAAAGAAATTAGTAAAATATATAAATAGCAAAAAAGTTAAGGCAGAATTTATTATAGCTGATGGAAGTAAAAAAGAACAAAAAAAAATTTTTGATAAATTAAAATCAAAAAAAAAGTACTATTATTTTGGCGAAGACACACATACTAAAAAATTTTTTTTAAAAATATTAAAGGGAATAAAAAGATGCTCTAAAAGATTTATTTTTTTTTGTGATCAAGATGATTTAGTAAATTTTAAAACAATCAAAAAGCATGAAAATTTTTTAATAAAAAATAATAACTACGCTGCAGTGAGGGGTTTGATTTATAACTTTGCTTACACAAATAAGAAAATTAAATTACTTGAAAAACAATATAATAATTATAAAGATTCAAACATTTTTTTATTGAGACATCTATTAAATATTAACTTTAGAGCATATTACAACTTAAGAAGAAAACGTGATTTAATTAAAATATACAAACTAATCGTTAAATATAAATTAAATGATTTTAGATCGGTTGAATTTATTAATGACATTTTAACTCTAAGTTTTGATCGAATTAAATCATTTGACAAAGAAATATCAGTATTAAGATGGGCTGGTGTAAAAAAAAGAGATAAAAAAAAAGGCCATATAATCAATAAAAATCATAAAACTAGATTTGAATGGTTTCAATATTTTTTCTCTAAACATAAAGATTTAATTATAAAAATTTTAAATGAGGAAATTAAAATTTTAAAAAATTTTTATACATTTAAATTATATATTTTATTCACTGATATTTTTTATAATTTCTTACAAAAGACAATAAATAGAGTTATTAATAAATTTCAAAAAGGTAAAGACATAAATTTAGAGAAAAAATTAGTTAAATTCAAAATCTATGAAATAATAGATAGGATAAATATTTAATTATAGTTTTTTATGTTAAATGACAGTCTTTAAATTTAAGTAATTATTTATGTTTGATTTAAATAGACAAATTATCAAAATATTAAAATTTGATAATTTTTATAAATATTTGAATTTAAACAAATTTAGTGATGAGGAAAAAGAGTTAATAAAGGTTATTTCCTACCACAATCAACAATTTAATTTTCATGATTTTTATAATACAAATCTTAATCAAAATGTTTTTTTAATTTTTAATAAAATCAAAATTTTTTTAAATTTAAAAAGTTTTTTGAAAATGGTTTTTTATATTATTTCAATAGTTTTTAAAAATAAAAAATCATTTCCAAACTTAAGTGTAGATATAATTTTTTTTATATCTATGGACCCTAAAAGCCAAAAAGATATGATGCCAATTGTAAATAATTTTACAAATAAAATTATTTTAGTAGATAAGCGACATCAAACATATCAAACATATAAAAAAGTATTTAAAAAACAAAAAATTATAAATGTGCGAGATTATATTGAATTAAAGGATTATTTTTCATCATTTATAAAGTCTTTGAAATTCTTAAAAAAACTAAAGTCAACTAAAACTTTTATTAATCCAAATATAAAGTTTAATATTTATTATAATTTCTTTCTCAGAACAGAAGTTTACAAAAAAATAATAAAAAACATAAAATCGAATAAAGTTTTTATAGATCGTGGTGATGGAATTTGTTCAAATTTCTTTATTAACAAATTTAAAAATTATAAAAGTGAAAATAAAATATTTAGTTATTCATTAAATGGATTGGCACTTAATAACGATTTAATATTTGCACATTATTTCTATTCTGATTTAGATTATTTGTTTTGTTATGGGAAATTAGATCAAATATTTATTAAAAAATTATTTAAAAAAAATAATTTTAAATTACTAAATATACCGAACAAAATAATATCCGTTGGTTCGATAAGAAATTTTTCTTATAAGATTCCAAAAACTAAAAAAATTAAGATTAAGAGAAAAAAGTTTAATTTTTTATATATAAAATCTAACCCCACTATATACAATAATCTAGATGCAAAATGCTTTGAAAAATTCTGTTTATTTGTTAATAAACATTTTCCTGGGTCACAAATTTTAGTTAAAGAAAAATTAGATGGGATATCTAAATTAAATAATTCTTTAGTAGAAAAAAAGATAATTGATAAAAAAAATATTTTTAGTTCTGTTAATATTTTTCCTGAGAAATTATTTCATAAAACAGATTTTGTGGTAGGTACTACTTCTGCAGCCTTAGCACAAGCAATCTACTATAATATCCCTCTAATTTGTATTGATAATAAGGTTGTTATTTCAAGTTTCCTAAAATCTTTTTGCTCTATATATATGGAAAAATTGGATAAAATTGAGAAATATAAAGATAAAATTATTAACTTAGGTAATAAAACTTTAGTAAAAAATAAGTGGAAAAAATTTATTTTTAAAAATGATAATAAACCTCCGTACTTAGAAATTTTAAATATCTTAAAAAAAAAATAGTTCAACAATTTAAGCTTTTAATTTTTTTAAATTTTTAGATATTACTTAGGAAGTTATAACGGAATTATTTTTAACATTAATTATTTCATCAAATGTTCCTTGATCTACAACCTTACCTTTATCAAGCTTGAAGATAATGTCACAATTTTTTACTGTGTTTAAACGATGAGCAATTAAAATTACAGTAATATCTTTATTAAGGTTATTAACTGCATCCATTACTGCTTTTTCAGTTTCATTATCTAATGAACTTGTTGCTTCATCGAGAATTAGTACTTGTGGATTGTGATATAAAGCTCGTGCTATCCCTATACGCTGTCTTTGTCCACCCGATAATCTTATTCCACGCTCACCAATAATAGTTTGATATTGTTGTGATAATTCATCTATTACAAACTCATGTAAATTTGCAATTTTGGAGGCTTTTTCGACAGCTATTTGATCTATATTTTTTGGGTCTACGCCAAAAGCGATATTAGCTGCAACAGTATCATCAGAAAGAAAAATATGTTGCGGAACATACCCAACACAACGCTGCCAAGCTCTTGAATTTTGTCTAGTTATAACTTGACCGTCAACTTCTAGTGTACCTTTTTGAGCCTGAAGTAATCCTAAAATGATATCTACAGTAGTTGTTTTGCCGCTTCCAGTTGCTCCTACTAGTCCAATCGTGGTCTTTGCAAAAATTTTTAAATTAATATTTTTTAAAGTAGTTCTTGATGCATTGGGATAATTATAAAAAACATTGTTTAAAGTGATTGTTTTTTTTAACGATAAAATAGTTTTATCCTCATTTGAATATAATGGTTCAAGATTTTTAACATCATCATAAAGCCTATCAATTGAAGGGCCTATAAAAGCAAGTTGGGTAAAAGAGGCATAAACCTGTTGCAGTGCCGGCATTAAACGATAACCAGCAAAAACATAAAGGCTAATAATTGGCAAGACATTATTAAAATTCCCAGTTTGTGCCATTAAATAAAGTATTATTATTAATATACCTCCAAAAGCTATGGCTTCTAGGAAATACCGAGGCAATGAAGATATAATTGAAACAGAAGAATTAATTGTAGCAAAACTTTGAGCAGGATCAGAAAATCGTTTAATATAAACCTGTTCTAATCCACTAACCTTAACCTCCTTTGCAGCACCGAAGGCTTCACTAATTGACATAAAACGTAATTTATTATTTTTTAAACGTTCACCTCCAACTCTATTTAGATAACCACGTGTAAAATAGAAAATTAACCAATAAGCTATACTAAGCGATATACCAACTATTAATGCAAGTTTTGGATCAATGATCATCAATAAGGTGGTTAATAATAATACAATCGTTCCTCTAGCGATTAGTTCTAGAAAAGGTCCTAATCCTCCTGCAATTACTTGATTTACTTCTGATAATATAGTCTTACCAAGATCAGCACTGTTACGATTTAGAAACCAACTGTAAGGCTGGTGCAAATATTTCTCTATCAAGTTTTTGGCAACTGTGTATTGACGCATCTCAATAAATCGCACCTGCAAATAAGTTGTAAATGCTTTAAAAGCTAGAGAGGTAATTAATATTACAAATACTAAAAGGCCTAATACAAAAAGAAATTGTTTATTATTTTCAACTCCAAATGCAACTGAAATTTGAAACATTTTATTTAATATAATATTAGTCTCAATAATATTTGGGTTAGAGAGCACAGCTATTAATGGTAATATTGACGCCACACCAATTGTATCCAATAATGCCATTATTAAAATCATTATTAGCAAAAATCCTGCATGTTTACGTTCATGAGGAGTAAGAAAAAATAAAAGTTTTTTAAAAGTTTGCATTATATTTTCAAATAGTCCTCATATGTTTTAATTAGTCCATCTTTTAGGTTTATATAAGTTTTAAAGTTAAAGTCATTTAGTCGATCACTATTCAACAATTTTCTTGGAATACCGTCTGGTTTTGTATTGTCAAAAATAATTTCACCCTGATACCCCACAACTTCTTTTATGATCTCGGCTAGTTCTTTAATTGTGAGATCAGAACCACTTCCAACATTTATATGACTACTCATAGGCGAAATATTTTCATAATAAGTTTTTTTATCAAGATTCATTATTTTAATTGAAGCTCTAGCCATATCATCAACGTGTAAAAATTCACGTCTCGGTTTTCCAGTTCCCCAAATAATAACCTTTGATAAGTTTTTAACTTTTGCTTCATGAAAGCGATAAATCAATCCTGGAATGACATGGCTATTTTGAGGATGATAATTATCTCCAGGCCCATAAAGATTAGTTGGCATTATACTACGGTAATCAATATTATGACTCTCACCATATTGACGGTTATAACTTTCACACATTTTTATTCCTGCAATCTTTGCTACTGCGTATGGCTCATTAGTTGGTTCAAGTTTTCCGGATAATAATTCTTCCTCTCTTATTGGTTGATTTGCATTTTTTGGATAAATACAACTTGATCCCAAAAATAATAGTTTTTTTACCCCATTTAAAAAGGCACTGTGAATAAGATTGCTTTGAACCATTAAATTTTCATAGATGAATTCTGCAGGATAATTATCGTTTGCATAAATGCCACCTACCTTCGCTGCTGCTAAATAAACTTGGTCTATTTTTAGATTTTTAAAAAAAAACTGAACATCTTTTTGACTTAATAAATCGAGTTCTGCTCTTTTTTTAGTAATAATTTCAACATCATATTTATTTAAAAAACGAACTAACGACGACCCAACCATGCCATTGTGTCCAGCTACAAATATTCTTGGTTTTTGCATTTTTTTTAGCTTCTAATTAATTTGAAAAAAAATTTTCACACTATAATTTATAATTTTTGCAATATTGTATCATTAAAATCATTAATCATATTTTTTTAAATGTATAGATTCCACATCCATATTTTGTATTTACATTGACGTCTTGTATTTTTATTTCTGTATGTAAATTACCTTCATCATCAACATAATCAAAACGAATAAGTTTCATGTTTTGTTGAATGCTTGAATGTTTAAAAATAGAACTTGGATGAAAAACTCGATGTGCATTAAAATGAACCTCGTCATTTTGTCCAATTGGAAAACTAATGTACAAATGACCACCTTTGTTAACCATATTAACTAAATTAGCTATACCTTTTTTATATCCATCTACATCAATTGGATCATTATAACGCCCTAGCCCAAAATGCTCAATTGCATGCAAACACGAGAGTGAGTCTGTTTTTCCCAAATCTTGAGGGTCCATTAAATTAGCCTTAATAAACTTTATATTTTTATGCTTTGAATTTTCTAATGGACGAACATCTAACACCTCTATCTCTCTATAGGAAGCAACATGTGCAACAAAACCATCTACACGCGATCCAACATCAATATGTCGGCTTGGATTATTTTTATATATCAAATTAGCTACTAACAGATCTTGGTGAAAATACTGACCTTTGACATTACCGGCTTTATCTTCGTAATCAGATAAAACCATATGGTAATGATTAATTTTACCCCCTTGATTAATCCATGTTTTTTTCTCTTTCCTAAATCTCAAATAATGCTTTAAAGACATTATTCTAGTTATATCAAAACCCCATCTTAAACTAATTAGTAATATTATTTTTAAAATTCTCTTAATTTTTGGTTTCATTTAATCGTTTTCTTGGTTAGCAGAACTAATTGTTCCTTAACAATATAATAAAATTTTTCTTTACTTAAAAAAGTTATTTAAATTATTACAAGTACTACTTAATCCTTATTTGCCAATTTCAAATCTCCATCAACCATTTCATTTACTAATTGTTCAAATGATATTTTTGGAACCCAGTTTAACTTTTTTTTTGCTTTGCTACTATCACCTAACAATGTTTCGACTTCAGTTGGTCTAAAATATCTTGGGTCAATTTTGATAATGTCTCTACCTTCATGTGATCCAACTTCGTCTAAATCTCTTCCACTCCAGTTAATTTTCATATCTAAACGTTTTGAAGCTAAATTAATAAATTCTCTAACTGAATGCTGATTGCCAGTTGCGATTACAAAATCTTCAGGTTTTTCCTGCTGTAGCATCAACCATTGGGCCTCAACAAAATCTTTAGCATGCCCCCAATCTCTCTTCGCATCTAAATTTCCAAGATATAGTTCATTTTGTAATCCTAATTTAATACGTGTCAAAGCTCTAGTTATTTTTCTTGTTACAAATGTTTCACCTCTAACAGGACTTTCATGATTAAATAAAATGCCATTACATGCATACATCCCGTAGGCTTCTCTATAATTTACAGTTATCCAATAAGCATAAAGTTTGGCAACTCCATATGGACTTCTTGGATAAAACGGGGTTTTTTCGTTTTGAGGAGTTTCTTGAACATTTCCGTACAATTCAGATGTTGATGCTTGATAAAATTTTGTTTTTTTTTCTAATTTTAATATACGTATAGCTTCTAGAATTCTCAGAGCTCCTATTGCATCAGAATTTGCAGTATATTCTGGTTCTTCAAACGATACTGCCACATGACTTTGTGCAGCCAGATTATAAATTTCATCAGGCTGTACTTCTTTGATAATTCTAATTAAACAAGTTGCATCTGTTAAATCACCATGATGTAAAATGAATTTTTGATTAATCTCATGTGGGTCTTGATACAAATGATCAATTCTATCAGTATTAATTAAGGAAGTTCGTCTTTTAATACCATGTACTTCATAATCTTTACTAAGTAAAAATTCAGCAAGATAAGATCCATCTTGACCTGTAACACCTGTTATTAGAGCTTTTTTCATAAATTTGTCTCAGAAAGATAATAAATAAATTTTTATAAAGTTAAATCATTAATAATTGATATAGTAAAGGTAAAGTCTTATTGAATTTTATCGATATCTAAAAAGTACTTTGTTATCTTAGATAAAATATTATTATAATCTAATACGTTAATATTTAAGCAATTTACTTATGAAAAATAAAATAGCAATTATAACTGGTATTTATGGACAAGATGGATCTTATCTTGCAGAGTTTCTAATCAAAAAAAAATATTTTATTTATGGTATTACTAATAAAATTAAAAAAGTTGATTATTTTAAGAAATATAAAAAAAATTTAAAAATCTACAAAATTTCCAATATGAACTTTCGAATTATAAGCAATTTAGTAAAAAAAACTTCCCCAGATGAAATATATCATTTAGGTTCCCGAAGTTATATTAATTATGATTTTGACACAGAGTTTTTTAAATTAAATCCAAATATTAATGGAACAAATTATTTGTTAGGTGCAATCAAAAAATTTAGTCCTAAAACAAAATTTTACTTTGCGGGAACATCTGAAATTTTTGGAAATGCATACGTAGAACCTCAGAATGAAAGTACTCAATTTAATCCAAGGTCTGCTTATGGAATTTCTAAATTAGCTGGTTATCATATAACAAAAAATTATAGAGAAGCATATGGTATATTTGCTTGTTCAGGTATCCTTTATAATCACGAATCTCCGAGAAGAGGATCTTATTTTGTAACAAAAAAGATAGTTGAGTCATCAGCCAGAATTAAAAAAGGATTAGATAAAAAAATATATTTAGGAAATATTGAAGCTAAAAGAGATTGGGGATACGCCAAAGATTATGTAAAGTATATGTGGAAGTGTTTACAATTAAAAAAACCTCAAGATTTTATTTTAGGTACAGGTAAACTCCATAGTGTTAAAAACTTTTTAAAAATTGCTTTTAATAGAGTAAATCTAGATTATAGAAAATATTTGGTAATAGATAAAAAGTTTTTTAGAGAAGAAAATAAAATTAACTTAGTAGCAAACAATAGTAAAGCTAAAAAGCTATTAAATTATAAACCATCTAAATCATTTACAGAAATTATAAATGAAATGGTTGATGATGAAATGTCTAAATTAAAATAATCAATAGCTATGATTTTAAAAAAATTTTTTTCAGTGCATAAATCAAGCCAATTGAGCTATTAGTACTGGTCAGCTACACACATTACTGTGCTTCCACACCCAGCCTATCAACGTGGTGGTCTACCACGGCTCTATAGGAAGAACTAGTTTTGAGGTGAGTTTCCCGCTTAGATGCTTTCAGCAGTTATCTCTTCCGTACTTAGCTACCCGGCACTGCAGCTGGCGCTACAACCGGTCCACCAGTGGTACGTCCATCCCGGTCCTCTCGTACTAGGGACAGCTCCTCTCAATTCTTCTACACGCATAGCAGATAGGGACCGAACTGTCTCACGACGTTCTGAACCCAGCTCACGTACCACTTTAATTGGCGAACAGCCAAACCCTTGGGACCTGCTCCAGCCCCAGGATGTGATGAGCCGACATCGAGGTGCCAAACACTGCCGTCGATATGAGCTCTTGGGCAGTATCAGCCTGTTATCCCCGGCGTACCTTTTATCCGTTGAGCGATGGCCCTTCCACTCAGAACCACCGGATCACTATGACCGACTTTCGTCTCTGCTCGACTTGTCAGTCTCACAGTCAGGCAAGCTTATGCCATTGCACTCTACGAACGATTTCTGACCGTTCTGAGCTTACCTTCGCACGCCTCCGTTACTATTTGGGAGGCGACCGCCCCAGTCAAACTACCCACCATACAATGTCTTGATGCCGGATAACGGCTATCAGTTAGATGTCAAGAAAAACAAAAGAGGTATTTCACTGGTGACTCCACGATAACTGACGCCATCGCTTCAATGTCTCCCTCCTATGCTAAATATGTTTTTCCTAACACCAATGTAAAGTTGCAGTAAAGGTGCACGGGGTCTTTCCGTCTAACTACGCGAACTCCGCATCTTCACGGAGAATTCAATTTCACTGAGTTGATGTTGGAGACAGCGGAGAAATCGTTACGCCATTCATGCAGGTCGGAACTTACCCGACAAGGAATTTCGCTACCTTAGGACCGTTATAGTTACGGCCGCCGTTTACTGGGGCTTCAGAAATGAGCTTGCACCCATCGCATTAACCTTCCAGCACCGGGCAGGCGTCAGACCCTATACATCCACTTACGTGTTAGCAGAGCCCTGTGTTTTTGATAAACAGTCGCTTCTCCCTAGCTTGTGCCACCCTTTAATGGTTGCCCAAAAAAAGGTCTTCCTTATTCCGAAGTTACGGAAGCATTTTGCCGAGTTCCTTCAACATCATTCTCTCAAGCGCCTAAATATACTCTATTAATCCACCTGTGTCGGTTTAGGGTACGGTCTAATGATGGAGCTATTTCCTGGGACTTTTTCGCGGCATGTTCAATCCATTAAGAACACACAACTTACAAAATCCGTCACTACCATCTGGTTAAGGAATATTAACCTTATTTCCATCGACTACGGCTTTCGCCCTCGCCTTAGGGGCCGACTAACTCTGCGCGGATTAACCTTGCGCAGAAACCCTTGGATTTTCGGCGAAGAAGTTTTTCACTTCTTTTATCGTTACTCATGTCAGCATTCGCACTTCTGATACCTCCAGGATCCCTCACGGGTATCCCTTTACAGGCTTACAGAACGTTCCGCTACCGCTTACAAAGTCCGAAGACTTTATAAACCCACAGATTCGGTATGTGATTTTAGCCCCGTTACATCTTCGGCGCAGAAACTCTATTAGACCGGTGAGCTGTTACGCTATCTTTAAAGGATGGCTGCTTCTAAGCCAACCTCCCGGCTGTTATGGAATTTCCACATCCTTTCACACTTAATCACAATTTTGGGACCTTATCTGGTGGTCTGGGCTCTTTCCCTCTCGACCATGGACCTTAGCACCCACAGTCTGTCTGTTGAAGAACTACGTTTAGCATTCGGAGTTTTATTAGGTTTGGTAAGAATCTCTTCCCCCTAGCCCATTTAGTGCTCTACCTCTAAACGCATATTTATTCAACGCACTACCTAAATAGTTTTCGCGGAAAACCAGCTATCTACGAATTTGGTTGGCCTTTCACCCCTTACCACAAGTCATCCAAAGACTTTTCAACGTCAACTGGTTCGGTCCTCCAGCAAGTGTTACCTTGCATTCAACCTGCTCATGGTAAGCTCATTCGTTTTCGGGTCTAATTCATAAAACTAATCGCCCTATTAAGACTTGCTTTCGCTACGCCTACACCTAGATGGCTTAAGCTTGCTTTATAAATTAAGTCACTGACCCATTATACAAAAGGTACGCCGTCACTCTAAAAAGAGCTTCGACTGATTGTAGGCATGCGGTTTCAGGTTCTATTTCACTCCCCTAATAGGGGTTCTTTTCACCTTTCCCTCACGGTACTAGTTCACTATCGGTCACTGAAGAGTATTTAGGCTTAGAGGGTGGTCCCCCTACATTCGAGCAGGATTTCACGTGTCCCGCTTTACTCAAGAAATTTGTTAAACATTACTCATACGGGACTATCACCCTCTGTGGTTAGCTTTTCCAAACTATTCAAATTTTTTTAACAAATCTACTGGCCTGTTCCGCTTTCGCTCGCCACTACTAACGGAATCTCAATTGATTTCTTTTCCTCCGGTTACTTAGATGTTTCAGTTCTCCGGGTTGTCTCTTTAAATCTATGTATTCAATTTAAAGTACCACATAAAGTGGTGGGTTTCCCCATTCGGAAATTTACGGATCAAAACTTGCATACAGCTCCCCGTAACTTATCGCAGTATACCACGTCCTTCATCGGCTTTCAGTGCCAAGGCATCCGCCACACGCCCTTAAACGCTTGATTTATGCACAGAAAAAAATTCTGTGTTGAATCAAATTTTTTTTAATATTCATCTATTCGAATATTAATTGATTGTTCTTAACTTTGAACAATCGGATATAGATATTGATAATAATTATAAAATATTTACGAATAAAATAGCTAAGTGCTTCTTGGTGGAGGATAGCGGGATCGAACCGCTGACCTCCTGAATGCAAATCAGGCGCTCTCCCAGCTGAGCTAATCCCCCAGTTTTTTGGTGGGCCGAGAAAGACTCGAACTTTCGACCCCACCCTTATCAAGGGTGTGCTCTAACCAACTGAGCTACCGGCCCCTTTATGCAAAAAGGAGAAACACAATTTTAAAAAGAGAAATGAGGACGGTCAACATTAACCTGTTATATTATTTAGATTAAGAAATAATCCTTAATCATCCTTAGAAAGGAGGTAATCCAGCCGCAGGTTCCCCTACGGCTACCTTGTTACGACTTCACCCCAGTCGCTGACTATACCGTAGTCAAGGGTTTAAAACCTTGCCTTAAGGTAGAACCAACTCCCATGGTGTGACGGGCGGTGTGTACAAGACCCGGGAACGTATTCACCGCGGCGCGCTGATCCGCGATTACTAGTAATTCCAGCTTCATGTACTCGAGTTGCAGAGTACAATCCGAACTGAGGCATCTTTTTAGGATTTGCTTGATGTCGCCATCTTGCTTCCTATTGTAAATGCCATTGTAGCACGTGTGTAGCCCAACACGTAAGGGCCATGAGGACTTGACGTCATCCCCACCTTCCTCCAGCTTATCACTGGCAGTTCTTTCAGAGTGCCCAACTTAATGATGGCAACTAAAAGTGAGGGTTGCGCTCGTTGCGGGACTTAACCCAACATCTCACGACACGAGCTGACGACAGCCATGCAGCACCTGTGTTTCGTCCGGCCGAACCGAAAACTCTAATCTCTTAGAGTCGCGACGAACATGTCAAGTGTTGGTAAGGTTCTGCGCGTATCTTCGAATTAAACCACATGCTCCACTACTTGTGCGGGTCCCCGTCAATTCATTTGAGTTTTAACCTTGCGGTCGTACTCCCCAGGCGGTGTGTTTAACGCTTTCGCTGCGACACTGAAAATAAATTTCCAACGTCTAACACACATCGTTTACGGCATGGACTACGAGGGTATCTAATCCTCTTCGCTACCCATGCTTTCGTTCCTCAGCGTCAGTAATGATCCAGAAAGCTGCCTTCGCAATTGGTATTCTTTCTAATATCTACGAATTTCACCTCTACACTAGAAATTCTGCTTTCCTCTATCATACTCTAGCTAAAAAGTTTTGATGGCAGTTCCAGAGTTAAGCTCTGGGATTTCACCACCAACTTTTTTAACCACCTACGAACTCTTTAAGCCCAGTAATTCCGAACTACGCTAGGTCCCTTCGTATTACCGCGGCTGCTGGCACGAAGTTAGCCGGACCTTCTTATTCGGGTACAGTCATTTTCTTCCCCGACGAAAGAGCTTTACAACCCAAAGGCCTTCTTCACTCACGCGGCATCGCTGCATCAGAGTTTCCTCCATTGTGCAATATTCCCTACTGCTGCCTCCCGTAGGAGTTTGGGCCGTGTCTCAGTCCCAATGTGGCTGATCATCCTCTCAGATCAGCTATAGATCAAAGTCTTGGTAGGCCATTACCCCACCAACAAACTAATCAAGTGCAGGCTCATCCTTCGGCGCATAAAGCTTTCTCCGTAAAGACTTATGAGGTATTAGCACAAGTTTCCTCGTGTTATTCCTCACCAAAGGGTAGATACCTACATGTTACTCACCCGTCTGCCACTAAGTATTGCTACTTCGTTCGACTTGCATGTATAAGGCGTGCCGCCAGCGTACGTTCTGAGCCATGATCAAACTCTCAAGTTTAAAAACGGCGCACACTAGCTTCTATACAAATACTAAGAATAATATCTGTATAATGTTGAAGTGTGTACGACAAATTTTGGTAACCTTAACCGTCCACACTTCTCTTCTTAAAATATTAACAATTTAAATAGCTAATTGGACTATTAAGCCCAATAAATAACATTTTTATATGTTGAGTGTGACGCTTATATTGGAAATAATTTATAAATCAAGTTTTTAGATAAACAAAAATTGTGTTAAAAAGTCATATAAATCAACCTTTTTAATCTATTAGTAAAATTGTGTTAAAAAAATTTAAACAAAAAGCAAAACCACTTTCACATTTTATTTATTTAGTTTTATTAATATTAGTAACTATTTCTGTTACGTATTTTTACAACAATAATAAAAATTTGCAAAATGAAAGCTTTAAAAAAACACTTAGCAATGTTTATCTTCAAAAGACATTTGCTAAAATAACATCAGGGTTGCAAGACAGATATAATGAAATTGAGTATACAGTTGAGGAAGGTGATAATTTCGAAAGCATAATAAATAAAATTAAATTACCAAAAAAAGAAAAAAAAATATTTCTTGAAACGGTTAAAAAAAATAAAGAAATCAGAATATTAAGACCAAGTCAAAAAATCTATTTTAAAATAGATAAAAAAGATGTTTTTAAAATTGTTGAGTTTAAAATTCAAATAAATAAAAAAAAAGAAATTCAATTTGTAAAAGACTTTAACAGTAAAAAATTTAATTCTAATATATTAGAAAAAGAATTAGAAAAAATTATTACCTATAAAGAGAGTAAGATTACTAATAGCTTGTATCAAACAGCCATCAGTTTAAAAATTAAGCCTAATATAATTATCGAATTTGCAAGATTATATGGTTTTCAAGTAGATTTTCAAAGAGACGTTTGGAAAGATGATAGTTTTCAAATTATTTATGAAGAATTCTTAAATAAAGATGAAGAGGTCGTAGAAACGGGTAATATAATTTTTGCTAATTTGAATTTGCAAAATGAAGATCTTAAACTTTATAGACATCAGTACGAAAAGAATAAAATTGATTACTTTGATGAAAATGGAAAGAGTATGAAAAAAACCTTAATGAAGACTCCGATTAATGGAGCAAGACTATCATCTTCTTTTGGAAAGAGAAAACATCCTATTTTAGGATTTACAAAAATGCATACTGGAACAGATTTTGCGGCACCAACTGGTACTCCCATTTTGGCATCAGGTGATGGATTAGTTGTAAGAGCTCAGTGGTGTGGTGGTGGTGGAAATTGTGTTAAAATAAAACATAATAGAGTATATCAAACTGTTTATGCACACATGTCTAAGTTTGCTAAAGGTATTAAGAAAGGTACAAGAGTTAAACAAGGCCAAATTATTGGTTATGTAGGATCAACTGGACTTTCTACAGGTCCACACTTACATTATGAGGTAATTGAAAACGGAAGAAAGATAAATTCACAAAAACTTAAGTTGCCATCTGGAAAAGTATTGAAAGGAGACAATCGTAAAATTTTTGAGGTAAATAAAATTAAAATTGATGTATTAAAATCTAATCTTATATCTAATTTTTAAATTATTTAGTACTTAGTTCTTCTACTTCCTTATTATCCGTCTCAACATTATTTTCTGTCTCGACTTTTACTTTACTAACTTCATTATTTTGCGGGTTATTTTCTGATTGATTTCTGGTATTTTCTTGTGATACTAGAATTCGAGAAAAGTGTTCTGAGTGTTGCAAGTAATTTTCGGACAAAATTTTGTCTCCATTTGAAAGTGCTTCTCGAGCAAGATCATTGTATTTTTCAACAAGCTTTGCTGCATTCTGATTATTTTTTCCTGGGTACCTTCTTTTAAAAGAAGAACCATTATTATAATCTCCATTAGGTTTATGTCCGTTTCCATTT
This sequence comes from uncultured Pelagibacteraceae bacterium, assembly GCA_902518235.1. Lineage (GTDB taxonomy): Bacteria > Pseudomonadota > Alphaproteobacteria > Pelagibacterales > Pelagibacteraceae > Pelagibacter. The sequence goes on from CABYFN010000018.1 coordinate 14,939, forward strand.
CTTCTAAAACCTCTGTCACCAGTTGGCTTAAATCGACTTCTTCTATTATTATTTTTATAATTATTCATTTTTATAATTTAGTAGTAATTATACATCTATCTTTTCCTGCCAAATCCTTAGAAATTTTATTAATGTAGTAACCGTTTTCATTAAGTATTTTTACAGATTGATTTTTTTGTTTATGTCCAATCTCAATTATTAGTTTACCATTTAATTTTAACAATTTTTTACTTACAACTATAACTTTTTTAATATCTCTAAACCCATCAAAACCTCCTGATAAAGCAATTTTTGGTTCGTGGAGTTTTATATCATCATCTAATCTGTTTAATTCAATACTATTTATGTATGGAGGATTAGATATAATTAAATCATAATTAGAAGATTTATATTTGTCAATATCGATATTAATAAATTTAATTTTATTTTCCACCTGATGTAATTTTGCATTAGTTTTAGCAACATTTAATGCTTTTCTTGATATATCTATGGCAGTTGCTGCGCATTTTGGTCTCTCTTTTATCAGAGAAACTACTATACATCCTGAACCAGTTCCAACATCTAAAATTTTTTTTGACTTATCGACTGGTAAGTGTTTGAGAGTTTCCTCTACAATTAGTTCAGTATCTGGCCTCGGAATCAAAACAGATTTATTCGTTAGAAACTTGTGTTTCCAAAAATGTTTATAACCAAGAATATATGCCATTGGTTCTTTATTATGTCTTCTAAATAAATAACTTTTAAATTTTATTAAATCAGTATTTTTTAATTTATTGTTGGAATTGAGTAATATCTCCTCTCTTTTTTTATTTATTACTTTTGATAAGATTAATTCAGTATCTAAATTTGGACTTTTAATATTATTTTTTTTTAAAAAACTTTCTCCCTCTTTTAAGATTTGATTATAATTCATATTTAAATATTACTGAGCTCATTTTCTTGGGCTTGGATCACCAAATTTTCTATCATTTCATCAAATATTTCACCTTCCATAAATTCAGATAATTTATGTAATGTTAAATTTATTCTATGATCTGTTACTCTTCCTTGAGGAAAATTATATGTTCTAATTCTCTCAGACCTGTCTCCCGTACCAATTTTGCTTTTTCTATCTTTTGATCTTTCATCATCTCTTTTTTGTCTTTCTAACTCATAAATTCTTGATCTCAGAATTTTTAATCCTTTTTCTTTATTTCTTATTTGCGATTTTTCATCTTGCTGACTAACAACTATTCCAGTTGGAATATGTGTAATCCTAACAGCAGAATCTGTAGTATTTACACTTTGACCTCCTGGACCACTGCTTCTAAATACGTCAATTCTTAAATCTTTTTCCTCTATCTTAACATCAACCTCCTCAGCTTCAGGCATTACTGCAACTGTAGCAGCGGATGTATGTACTCTTCCTTGGGTTTCAGTATCGGGAACCCTCTGAACTCTATGAACACCACTTTCATACTTTAATGAAGAATAAATATTTTTACCTTTGATTGATGCAATAACTTCTTTTAAACCACCAGCATCACTTTTAGAAATAGATATAACCTCCATTAGCCATTTTTTTTTATGACTTACTTTTTCGTACATTTTAAATAAGTCTGAAGCAAATAAGCTTGCCTCTAATCCTCCTGTTCCAGCTCTTATTTCTATCATTGCATTTTTTGTATCTGCTTCGTCCTTAGGTAACAAAAATAATTTTATTTTTTTTTCATCACTTTCATTATTTTTTTCAAGCTCATTTAGTTCACTTATTGCTAAATCTTTCATCTCTTTGTCTGCGTCATTATCATTAATTAAATTTTCCAATTCGTCTTTATTTTTCTGAAAATTAAAGTATGAAACTGCTTCTTTTATAATGTCACTTAAGTCAGAGTATTCTTTTGACTTCTCTGCAAACGATTTTTTATCAATTTCTTGAGACGATAGCTCTTTTTCCAATTTGGAATGTTTTGCTATTAAATCTTGAACTTTTGATAAAGGTACCATTATTTGGCTTTTTCGATTTCTTCTGCTTTTTCTTCTACCAATCGTACGACTTTAGAAATCATTTCTTCACTTGATATTTTTTTACTTTCAACTCCATTTAAATAAAGCATGTTATTGCCCTTTCCTCCTCCAGTAATACCAATATCCGTTTGAGCTGCTTCCCCTGGTCCATTAACTACACATCCAATTATAGACAAAGAAATAGGAGTTTTTATATGAGACAGTCTATTTTCTAACTCTTTAACAGTTTCAATTACATTAAAAGCTTGCCTAGCACAAGATGGGCAGGAAATAATTTTTACCCCTCTGTTTCGTAAATTAAGTGATTTAAGTATTTCATTTCCAACTTTTATCTCTTCTACTGGGTCGTCAGATAAAGAAACTCTTATAGTGTCTCCAATACCACTCATGAGAAGTGATCCAAAACCAATAGAGGATTTTATACTACCAGGTAAAAATGTCCCTGCCTCAGTGATACCCAGATGTAATGGATAATTAGTTACCTTAGAAAGTTGTCTATAAGCTTCAATAGATAAAAATACATCTGAGGATTTGACGCTTACTTTAAATTCGTAAAAGTCAAGGTCTTCAACAATACTAATATTTCTTAATGCACTCTCCACTAGAGCTTCAGGACAAGGTTCTTTGTATTTTTCTAATAAGTCTTTTTCTAAAGATCCAGCATTAACACCAATTCTAATAGAACAATTATTATTTTTTGCAGCAGAAATTACTTCTTTAATTTTTTTTTTGTCTCCAATATTTCCAGGGTTAATTCTAAGACAAGCAGCTCCACTCTCAGCTGCTTCTATTGCTCTTTTATAGTGAAAGTGAATGTCAGCAACTATTGGTATAGAAGTATTTTTAATAATATATCTAAGAGCTTTCGTTGAGTCTTGATCTGGACATGATACCCGTACAATATCTGCTCCCGCTTCCTCAATTTGCTTGATTTGATTTACAGTTTCTTTAACA
>CABYFN010000019.1 GCA_902518235.1 uncultured Pelagibacteraceae bacterium
TTTCAACTAGTCATACTTTAACTGCAACGTCATATTCACACACAAGTGCAACTAATACATCTGGCGGAAGCGCATCATCAGGTAATGGTAACTCTGGTACAGCAGGATCTAACTCAGTTGCTGGTTATTATGGTACTTTAGATTTAGAAGCTAATGGAAGTTACACTTATGCAGCAAGCAATGATATTTCTGGCTTAGATAGTGGAGAAACTGTTACTGATGTCTTTACTTATACAGTAACAGATGGAGTAACAACAGATACAGCAACAATCACAATTACTATAATAGGACAATCTGACAATAATGCTCCTACTGCTTCAAACTCAACAGTATATATAAATGAGAATAACCAAGTATCTTCAGCAGGAGATAGAACTCCATCAAATATTACAAAAATTTTTGCAGCTGGAGACTTTAATTATTCAGACAGTGACAGTGATAGTTTATCTAAAGTTAAAATTACAACTTTAGAAAGTGCAGGAGCTCTAGAACATTACAATGGCTCATCATGGGTTGATGTCACATTAAACCAGGAAATTTCAGCATCAGATATTGGAAACAATTACTTAAGATTTACGCCAGCTGCAAACTCAGAAAGTAATGTAACCTTTGGCTTTAAAGTAAATGATGGAACTGTTTATAGTTCATCAGCTTATACAATGACAATTTCAGTTAACGCTGCTCCAAATGTTACAGATACTACTGTTGGTACAACTGTAGCTGCAGGTAACAATAGTACAGGTGATGTTCATGACGGTGTTGCTGATAGTGATGATGCTGATAGTGTATTAGTTGTTACAGGTGTTGCTTCAGGAAATGAGAGTTCTAATAATTCAATTATAACAAATGATACAGGAGTTGGATCTGCAATTGCTGGAACGTATGGTACATTAACTATTGCCGCAGATGGAACATATACTTATGCGGCAAGCGCAACAAATAATATTACTTATGGTAGTACTGCAACTGATACATTTACATACACAACTCGTGATAATGAAACTAACTCAGGTTCATTTGCTTATGATGTTGGTACCATTACTTTTACAGTTGCAAGCTCAATTGTTCTTGTAAATGATACTGACAGTGTCAATGAAGATGCAACTGTTACTAAAACAGGTGCCCAAGATGATGTATTAAATGATGATGCTGCTGACACAAGTGGATTAACTATTACACATATTAAACCAACTAGTGGATCAAATTCAACAGTAAGCTCAGGAACATCTTATTTAGATGGAACATCAGTAACTGGAACTTATGGTACTTTAACTATTGGAGCAGACGGTTCTTATACTTATACAGCTGACCAATCAGCAGCTGATGCTTTAGATGCTAGTGATACTGAAACAGATAGTTTTACATATACAGCAGATGGAGCTACTGCAACTTTAATAATAACAGTTACAGGTATCAATGATGATCCAGTTGCCGTTAATGATACTGATGCTGTTAATGAAAATGCAACAATAACTGAAAGTTCGGGATCAGAATTATTAGTTGCAGATGATACAGATGCAGACGATAGCTCTTCTTTAACAGTTACTCAAATTGCAGTAACTGGTGGATCTAATTCTAGTGTAAGCGCAGGAACAAACCAATCAAATGGAACTTCTATTACAGGAACATATGGTACTTTAGTTCTTGGAGCTAATGGTGCTTATACTTACACAGCAAACACAACTGCAGCAGAGGCATTAGACGCAGGTGATACTGCAACAGACAGTTTCACTTATACAGTATCAGATGGAACTGCTACAGATACTGCAACATTAATTATCACAGTTACTGGAGTTAATGATGCTCCATCAGCAGTAAATGATACAGGTCACATTAAAGAAGGTGGAACTTTAACTGTTGCAAATAGTGGTTCAGCTGTTTCTGGTACAAGCACTGGAAGTAATACAGGGGATATAACAGACAATGATACTGATGCTGATGCAAGTTCAACTGCAACAATAACAGCTATTCAGCATAGTGGGGCAGGTTCTGCAACTTCAGTTTCTGATGTTACATATACCAGTGGATCTGCAACTTCAGTTTCAGGAACATATGGTACTTTAACTATTGGTTCAGATGGTAGTTACAAATATGTTGCAAATTCAAATATATCGAGCTTTGATGCAGGAGACTCGAATGTTACTGATGTATTTACTTATACAGTTTCAGATGGAACTGCAACAGACACAGCAACACTTACAATTACAGTTATTCCAAGTCAGGATATAAGTGCAGTTAATGATACTGATAGTGTTAATGAAGATGGAACAACTACTCAAAGAAATGGCTCAGGTTTACTAACTGCAGATGATACAGAACCTGATAGTGATACCTTAACAGTAACACATATTAAACCAACTAGTGGATCAAATTCAACTGTAAGCTCAGGAACAACTTTTTTAAATGGAACTTCTATAACAGGAACATATGGTACTTTAGTTGTTGGTGCCGATGGTTCTTATACTTATACTGCTGATCAATCTGCAGCTGATACTTTAGATGCTAGTGAAACTGATACTGATAGTTTTACTTATACAGTTACAGATGGACAAGGTGAAACAGACACAGCTACATTAGTTATTACAGTTACAGGTATCAATGATGATCCAGTTGCCGTTAATGATACTGATGCTGTTAATGAAAATAATGCAAAAGCTGTAAGCTCAGGATCAGAATTATTAGTTGCAGATGATACAGATGCAGACGATAGCTCTTCTTTAACGGTTACTCAAATTGCAGTAACTGGTGGATCTAATAGTTCAGTTGCTGCAAGCAGTTCTCAGTCTAGCAATGGAACTACTATAGAAGGAACATATGGAACATTACAAATTGGAGCTGATGGATCATATTATTATGGAGCAACCAAAGCTGCAGCTTATGCTTTAGATACAGGTGATACTGTAACTGATAGTTTCACTTATACAGTATCAGATGGAACTGCTACAGATACTGCAACATTAATTATTACAGTTACTGGGATTAATTCTTTACCAACAGCAGTGGCAGATACAGACGCTGTATTAGTAACTGCTACGGTCACAGATACTACTAACGGTGCAGGTACAGTAATTTCAGATGACACTGATTTAGACGAGAGTTCTTCTTTAACAGTAACAAAAATTCAGCATAGTGGTGCAGGAAGCGCATCAAACGTATCTTCTGGAACAACACGCGCAAATGGTACTTCAAGTACAGGGACTTATGGTACATTAACTATTGGTGCAAATGGTACTTATTCTTATGTTGCTGGATCAAGTGCTGGAACAGATGTATTCACCTACACAGTTTCAGATGGAACAGCTTCAACTACAACTACATTAACTATTACAGTAAGTAATGATAACAACGCCCCATCAGCTGTAAATGATACTGATAGTGTTAACGAGGATGCAACAGTTAGCCAAACTTCTGGATCAGGACTTTTAGTTGCTGATGATACAGATGCAGATAGTGATACTTTAACAGTTTCACATATTGCTGTTACAGGGGGATCTAATAGTACTGTAGCTGATAGCAGTACTTCAGCAAGTAATGGTACTTCAGTAACTGGAACATATGGTACTTTAACTGTAGGTGAAGATGGATCTTATACTTATACAGCTGACCAATCAGCAGCGGATGCTTTAGATGCAGGTGATACTGCAACAGATAGTTTTACTTATACAATTTCAGATGGAAAAGGTGGAACAGACACAGCAACATTAATTATTACAGTTACAGGAACAAATGATACTCCAGCTGCAACCAATGACACAGGTTCTGTCAATGAAGATGCAACGTTAACAGTTTCTTCAGCTGGAAGTGGGGTTGTACAAGATAATGATACAGATGCTGATGCTGATGATAGTGCATCGTCATTGGTTATTACACAAATTAAACCAAGTGGAGGTTCAAACTCTAGCGTTGCAGGCAGTAGTACTTATAATAGTAACGGAACATCAATAACTGGAACCTACGGAACATTAGTTATAGGAGCTGATGGAACTTATACTTACACAGCTGATCAATCAGCTGCAGATGATTTAGATGCAAGTGATACAGCTACCGATGTATTTACATACACAGTTACAGATACAACAGGTGCAACAACTACAGCAGATATCACAATTACTGTTACAGGAGTTAATGATGCTCCAACTGCATCTGACAACACTGTTACAACATTAGAAGATACAAATCACGTATTCTCAACAAGCGAATTTAATTTTAGTGACGTAGATGATAGTGGGGCTTTAAATAAAATTAAAATTACAACATTAGAAAATGATGGAGCCTTACAATATTATAATGGATCAGCTTGGGTAGATGTAACATTAAATCAAGAAATTACGGCAACAGATATTAGTAATAATAAATTAAGATTTGTGCCAGATGCAAATGAAAATGGTACTTCGTATACTTCATTTGGATTTCAGGTGAGTGATGGAACTGATTATAGCTCATCTTCAAGCACAATGACTGTAAACGTAACTCCAGTAAATGATAACCCAGTTGGAGTTAATGATACAGATGCTGTAGTTGAAGATGCAACAGTTAGTCAAACATCTGGATCTGGACTGTTAGTTGCAGATGATACAGATGCAGATGGAGATACTTTAACAGTTTCACAAATTGCAGTTACAGGTGGATCAAACTCAAGCGTTACAAGTAGCACAACTTCTTCAGATGGAACTTCAGTTACAGGTACATACGGTACTTTAGTTGTTGGTGCTGATGGTTCTTACACTTATGTTGCAGACCAAGACGCAGCAGATGCTTTAGATGCAAGTGAAACAGCGACCGATAGCTTTACTTACACAGTTTCTGATGGAAATGGTGGAACAGACACAGCTACATTAATTATTACAGTTACAGGTGCTAATGATAATCCAGTAGCTTCAAATGATACAGCAAGTGTAAACGAAGACGCAACTGTTACAGTTTCTGATGCAGCTAACGGTGTAATTCAAAATAATGACACTGATGCAGATGGCGATGATACTGTAAGTTCTTTAGAAATAACTCAAATTGCAGTAACAGGTGGATCTAGTTCAAGTGTAACTTCTGGAACAAATCAATCAAACGGAACTTCAGTAACAGGAACCTATGGAACACTAGTTATTGGTGCAGATGGAACTTATACTTATGTTGCAGACCAAAGTGCAGCAGATGATTTAGCAACTGGAGAAACAGCAACAGATAGCTTTACTTATACAGTTTCAGATGGAAACGGTGGTACAGATACTGCAACAATTGTAATTACAGTTACAGGAACCAATGATGCTCCAACCGCAGCAGACAAAACTATTTACATAAATGAAAATAATACTGATGGAACCCACGGCGCAAGAACAAGTTCAAACATTACATATACATTTTCAGATAGTGGATCAGAATTTAATTTTTCTGATGTCGATGATAACGATACTTTTACTAAAGTAAAAATTATATCTGTACCAACTTATGGAACTTTAACAAAAGTTGGTAATGGAAATACAATAACTGCTAATAGCACTATCACTAATTTTGATAATATTAAGTATACCCCTAACGCAAATTCTGAAAATGATGATACTTTTACTTTTAAAGTTCATGATGGAACTGTCTTTAGTTCAGCCACTTATACAATGAATATATCAGTTAACGCAGCACCAGTTGCAGTGAATGATACAGATACTATTAATGCAGGAGCTTCTGCAGCAACTGGCAGTGTAACAACTAATGATACCGATAGTGATGATAGCACATCTGATTTGAAAGTTCGTGGAGTTGGTACTGGCGCTGAAGGATCATCTTTACCTAATAAAAATGTTGGTTCGGCTATATCTGGAACTTACGGAACCTTTACTTTAAATCAAGATGGATCTTATTCGTATGATGTAACAGGAAATGCTGCCACTATTGCACTTGCAGCTGGAGCAACGGCCACCGATACATTTTCTTATAAAGTAAGAGATGATGAAACAAACGCAGGAACCAAAGCCATAGATATAGGCACCATTACGTTTACTATTACTGGTATTAATGAAAGTCCAACAGCAACTAATGATACTATTACTGTTGCTACAACAGAAGGTTCTGCAACAGTTACAAATGGAAGTGCAGATGATTTAGATGGTAATGATACTGATGGTGATGGAGACTCAATTTCAATTACAAATTTTGCTTCAGGATCTACTGAGGGATCTGGAACAACTTTTTCAGCAGGAAGCGAAATTACTGGTACTTACGGTACCTTGACGTTAAATGCTGATGGAAGTTATACATACGTTTTAAGTAGTACACTTACAGACGATGAGTCCAAAAATGCTGGCTCTGACCCAGTCTATGACAATTTTTGGTACACAATAAGTGATGGAAATTCTACAGATACTGCAGTTCTACAAATTAAAATTATATTTCCAGCTGTAGTTACCGGTGGTGGTAGTGAAATAGATAATTCAAACAGTGAGTCAGAGAGTGAAGATGAAAGTGATTCAGAAAATGATGGAAAAGGTAAGCAAAAAGCTGAAACCAAAAAAGAGAAAAAACAAAGAAGATCTGAAAAAATTGATACACCAGAACTTGAATTACCTGAGTCAAATACCAGAGATGGAGCGGAATTTAATCAAGGATTAAGATTAGTAGATCTTGTTGCAGAATCAGAGTCAATTAGCACAGGTGATGACTCTTCAGTTATTGAAAATTTAAAAGCTAAATACACTAAAGACGGCATCAAAGTAAAATTTAAAGTTTTCAATGATGAAGGAAAAGAAATGAATAAGTATTATGGAGAAATGAAAGATGGATCAGTTCTCCCTAATTGGATAAAAGTTGATCCTAAAACTGGAAAAACTACCACTAACATTCCTAAGGGTACACAGTTGCTAGAATTCAAAATAGTTGCAGTAGATGTGGACAATAATCAAAAAAAAGTAACAGTTGTTATTGATCCAAAAAAAATTATGCAGGATAAAGATGTATTTAAAAAAATAAAGAAAGCTAACAAAACTAAAGTTAATGTAGATACAAGTGGAACTGTCAAATTGCAGTCAACAAATGAAGTTGGGTCTATTGATAAGACTACAACAAATGTATTAAATAATAATAAATTTACAGAATTTTTAAATATAGAACCAAGTGAAATATTAAATGTAGAAACTCAAATAGTTGAGAATAAATATTATTTAGATTTACCAATTGTTAAAGCACAAAACTCAGAGGAATTTGAGATTGTTCAAGAAGACGGACAACAACTTCCAGAATGGATAAAAATTGATCCATTTACTGGTCAAATAATTGCAGAGCCACCAAGTGATGTTGATAATATTAAATTAAAAATAATTTCAGAAAAAGACGGTGGTGAAATAGTAGTTAAAGAAGTTGAACTAGAGTTTAACAAAGAAAATAATAATACTGAAAAATTAGATGATCCCGAAACTACTTTTGAACCATTAAACACTCAACTTGCAAAAGCACAAGTTAACTTTGATGATTATGGTGATAAGTTGATAAGAAGCCTGTAATATTGTAATTTCAAGCTCGTAATGTTTTAATATCTAATGAAAAAAGTCCTAATATCAATTATTTTATTGTTGTCACCTATGTTTGCCTCAGCAGATGATAGAACAGCAAGAGCTTTAGTTTCAGCTACAGAAAAGGTTTCAATTTCAAGTGAAATATCAGCAAGAGTTGAAAAAATAAATTTTTTATTAGGAGATGCTTTTAAAAAAGGGGATGTGCTTATAAGTTTTGATTGTGAATTATATAAAGCACAAAACGAAGTAATTAAAGCAAATTACGAGACAGCTAAAATTCAATTAGAAAACGATAAACAATTACTGGAAATGAGATCAATTGGTAAACTTCAATATCAATTATCTGTATCAGCTATGAATAAAGCTAAAGCTGAACTAAAAATTTCAACTTTAAATGTGAAAAGATGCAAAGTGATTGCACCATACGATGGAAAGGTGATGGATGTTTACACAAGTATATTTTCTACAATTCAAGAAAGACAAAACTTGATGGATATAGTAGGGGATGGTTTGTTAGAAGCTGAAATAATTGTACCAAGTGCATGGTTAAAATGGCTTAAAACTGATCACAATGTTGAAATTCAGATTGATGAAACTGGTGATACATTAAAGGCGAAAATAATTAGTTTTGGCGCAGCAGTTGATGCAGTCAGCCAAACAATTAAATTAAAAGCTAAGTTTAATGAAAAATACGAAGGTTTGATACCTGGTATGAGTGGGACAGTTAAATTTTGAGCGAAGATAAAAATATTAAAATTGCAAAGCTAATTGGTTTAGAAAAAAAAACCCGAGAAGCAAAAACTGAAGATGAGTTAAATTTCGTTATAGTTAATGAAACTAGACAATTAGTAGATTATATTAGCTCATTTCTTTTATTAAAATCATCAACTAAAAATTTTAATATAAAGGCGACCTCAGATCTAGCTACAGTCGACAGAACTTCACCTTTAATAAGCTATTTAGAAAAAATTATAAATCATAAAGACTATAGAGATGCCAAAGATATACAAACTATCGATCTTGAAAAAACTTCAAAATCTTTAAAAATTAAAAAACCTAAAAATATTCCAAATTTTATTTTACAAGTACCTCTGTTCTCTTCGCAACAAGGATTTCAAGGTTTTTTAATTTTATCTAAAAATCAAGTATTCAATGATAATGAAATTGATCTTTTAACACACTTAGCAAATACCTTTGGACATGCTCAAAATTCATTTACAAAAAACTTTACTGTTAATCGATTTTTTAAAACAATTTTTGGTGGCAAAGGTTTTTGGTTAACTGCCATTATATTTATTATTATTTCAATTATTCCAATTAAAATGAAAAGTACTGCCCCTGTGGATGTAGTGCCTTCTAATCCAAAATTAGTCACAGCACCCTTTGATGGAGTGGTAAAAAACATAGCTATCAACAATAATGATCAAGTAAAGGTGGGTGATTTGGTTGTGTTGCTTGAAGATTTAGAACTAAATAATGAATATAATCTAGCCCAACAATCATTGCAAATTGCAGAAAAAGAACTTTTGCGAAGTCGTCAATCATCTTTTTCAGACACAAAAGAAAAAGCAAGACTTGCTGAATTAGCTGCTCAAGTAGACTTAAAAAAAGCTGAATTAAATTCAGTTTCAAAAAGATTAAATAATTCAAAAATCTACTCAACACAAAACGGAATAGCAATTGTTGATAGAAAATCTGAATGGCAAGGAAGACCTGTTTCTGTTGGTGAAAAAATTATAACCATTGCTAATCAAAATGAAATTGAATTTCTAATATGGTTACCTGTCAAAGACTCATTAGTAATTCAAAAAAATAGTTTGGTTAAAGTTTTTTTGGATGTAAACCCAATGAAATCTTTAGAAGGAAAATTATTAAGAGCGTCCTATCAACCTTCGTTATCACCTGAGGGAATATTATCTTATAAATTAACAGCAAGTTATGAGGGTGATAAAAATAAACTACCCCGTATTGGTTTAAGAGGAACTGCTAAAGTGTATGGCTCAAAAGTATCGTTATTTTATTATTTATTCAGAAAACCAATAACTTTTATGAGACAATTAATTGGAATATGATAATTCCACATTTAAGACAGGATTTAGAGATTTTTCGAGGCAATAGTCGTGAAGATGGATCACCTGCTTGGCTTCTATATGATGCAATTAGAAACAAATATTTTACACTTGGAATTACTGCTTTTCGCTTAATCAAAAACTGGAGAGGCGGGGAAGACCTAGAGCAATTTGAAAAAAAAATAAACTCAGATGGTATAGAGACAAATATAGATGAGATCAAAAGCTTTGTAAATTTTCTACAATTAAATAATTTAATTATTCAGCCAATTGGTCAAGGTGTTACCTTACTTTCTCAACAAAAAAATAGTCTTAAGAAACATTGGTTACTTAATTTAATTCATAGTTATTTATTTTTTAAAATACCATTATTTAAACCAGATGAATTTTTAAATAAATCAATTTCTACTGTTAAAAAATTAGGATCAAAAAACTTTAGAAATTTAATTTATTTTTTTGGTTTTATTGGCATTTTTTTAGTTATCCAACAATATGAAAGTTTTGTAAAAACTTTTATGTATTTCTTTACGTTCGATGGTTTATTGCTTTATCTTGTTACACTTATTTTTGTAAAATGCTTACACGAATTAGGGCATGCATTTGTTGCAAAACACTATGGCTGTCGTGTATCTGCTATTGGAATAGCTTTTTTAGTATTCTTTCCTTTTTTATATACCGATACAACAGATGCTTGGCGATTAAGAAATCATAAGGAAAGATTATTGATTAATTTTGCAGGAATTTTAACAGAATTACATCTTGCATTAATTGCTACTTTTGCATGGGCAATATTACCTGATGGTGGACTCAAAAGTGTTGCTTTCTTTATAGCAACTACAAGCTGGATTTCTTCTTTAGTAATTAACGTCAGCCCTTTTATGAGATTTGATGGATATTATGTTTTCTCTGATTGGTTAAAAGCTGAAAATTTACAACCAAGATCATTTGCTTTAGCAAGATGGCAGGTAAGAGAAACTTTATTTGGATTGAACCACAGTCCTCCAGAGGAATTAAATCCAGCAAGGAGATGGTTATTTATTACCTATGCATGGTCGACTTGGGTTTATAGATTTTTCTTATTTATCGGAATTGCATTATTAGTCTACCATTTTGCTTTTAAAGTTTTGGGTATTATTTTATTTGTTATTGAAATTTACTGGTTCATTATGGCGCCCATATTTAAGGAAATGAAACAATGGTTTGTTTTAAAACAAGATATAAAATTAAATAAAAAAACTATAAGATTGTTTATAATTCTAATTTCATTATCTCTGCTTTTATTTGCTCCGTGGAAATCATCAATGAAAATACCAGCAGTTTATATTTCAGAACAATATTCCAAAATATATTCACCTTATCCTGCACAAATTAAAAAAATATTAGTTAAAAACGATGATCAAGTTAAAAAAGGCCAGTCTCTGATAGAATTTTATTCTCCTAATTTAGATGATCAGATTAATTCCACTAAAAGAAAATTAGATTTAATTAAAACAAAAATAAATCGATTAAGTGATAGTGCAGGGAATATGGATCAATATATAACTTATCAACAAAGACTTATCTCTGCAAAAAGTGAATTAAGTGGCTTATTAAAAATACAAAATAAAATGATATTAAAATCACCTATTGATGGTTCGATAAAAGATTTAGAGAATTTATCAAATGGTATATGGGTAAATAATAAAAACGAGTTATTCGGTATAGTAAAACATGGAACAGGGCAGGTAAAAGGATTTATTAAAGAAAATCAAATTGATCGTTTTAAATTAAATAATACTGCAGTTTTTATTCCAAATGATGGAATGCACGAAAAAATTAATTTGATTTCAAAATCATTGGATTATTCTGCAATTAGTGCTCTACCTTACTTGTCGTTATCTTCAACATATAATGGGCCTATTGCAGTAAGACTTGATACCGATACTGAATACGAAAACAGACCAGAGACTGCATACTATTCAGCAGATTTTAAAATAATGTCAAAGACTAATATTGAATTTGAATTACCAGGGTATGTCTATATTGATGGATATAGATACAGTCCATTTATTAAGTTTTTTAAAAATACTTTTTCACTTCTTATAAGAGAGAGTGGTTTTTAATTTTTCTTAATACTTTGAAAAGCTTGTAAAGCAGCGGCCCTAGCTTGTTCATGGATGACAATTGGCTTAGGATAATCTTTTCCAATAATTGTTTTAATTCCTTCTTGGTATTTTAACTCCAGTTCCCAAGGTTTATGAATAAATTTTGGTGGTACATTTTTTAATTCAGGAACCCATTTTTTTACATATTCACCCTGCTTATCAAATTTTTCACCCTGCAAGATAGGATTAAAAATTCTAAAATATGGTGCTGCATCTGCTCCACATCCGGCTACCCATTGCCATTGAGCAACATTATTTGCTTCATTGAAATCAAGAAGACAATTTCTGAAATATTTTTCTCCCTCTTTCCAATTAATCCTTAAATGTTTTACTAAAAAAGACCCAACAACCATTCTAATTCTATTATGCATCCAGCCTGTTTCATATAATTCTCTCATTCCAGCATCTACAATTGGATAACCTGTCATTCCTTTTTTCCATGCATTTAAAAATTTAGAATTATTTACCCATGGAAACTTATCAAATTCTTTTCTTAAGTTTCCCTTTAGCATTTGTGGAAAGTAATTTATGAGACTGTGTGAAAACTCTCTCCAACCAATTTCATTGGTATATTTTTTTACACTTACATTATTTGATTTTAGTTTTTTACACTTTTCCCAAATGCCTCCAACATTAATTTGTCCATTTCTAATATATGGAGAAAGTAATGACGTTCCTTTAATTGACGGAAAGTCACGATCAACACCATAATTAAGTATGCTTTTGTTTACAAAATTATCTAAATTTTCATGGGCTTTTTGCTCTGATGGCACCCAATACTTTTCAAATTTTTTATACCAATCAGATTTAGGCAAAATATCCTCAGATTTTATTTGGTTTTTAAACAATGTGTTTATCTTTTTACACTTTTTAACTTTGCTTATTTTATCAGGCAGTCTTTCTAAATAAAATTGCTCTGCATTTCTCCAAAAAGGACTGTAGACTTTAAAAGGTGTTCCATCATTTTTTGTAATTTTATTATATTCATTAAGAACGTTCCCTTTAAAAAATTTGAAATCAATATTTTTTTTTGAAAAATCAGTCCCAATTTTTTTATCTTTTTCTAATTCAGTAGGTTCATAAACCTTATTCCAATAAACAGATATTTTACTATTAGATTTTATTTTAGAAAAAAAATTTATTTCATCGTCTTTAATAATTTCTAATCCAATATTTAATTTTTTTAAATCCGATTTAAAATTTTCTAAGGATTTACTTACCCACCACTTTTGAGCTTCTCTTTTATGATCAAAAATATTACTATTAAAAATAAATACTGCCGTAACTATATCATGCTTGTTTGAAGCATAAGTCAGCGCATCATTATTTTGTATTCGAAAATCATCTCTTATCCAAACGAGTGCTGTATTAGCCATTTGACAACTGTTCTGATCCTTTAGAGAGAAGTTCGTTATAAAGTTTTATGTCTGTATCACCTTCGCATCCAATTAATAAAACATTCGAATTCATATCTAATTCAAGATCCTTTTTAATTTGTTCGTTATTACAACTAACATTTATACTTATTAGAGCAGGTGCTGAACATTCTCCTGCAACAATGTTATCCTCACCAAAGTACCCCTTAGCTAACATCGCTACTGATAATGGTATGTCGTCATCAGGAATACTTAGACAATTATTTACTGAGTTTTTTAGAATTTGCCATGGGACTAATGATACATCCCCACATGACATTCCTCCCATAATGCTTTCTTTTTCTATTTCAACTCTAGTAAGTTTACCTGCATCAATACTCTTTAATACACAGTCTGCATTTTTTGGCTCAACAACAATAATTTTTGGAATTCTTTTAAAATATCTGGCAACTCCTGCTATTACGCCAGAAGCCATACCTCCAACACCTGCCTGCAGAAATATATGTGTAATATAATGATTAGTTTGTTTAGAGATTTCTTCTATCATCACTGAATATCCAGCCATAGTTAGTTTTGGAACTTTTTGATAATCTTCCCAGGCAACATCTTGTACAATTTCCCAACCATTTTCCTTAGATTGCTTTATGCATTCATCTAAAGAATTTTCGTAATTTCCCTTTACTCTTGTCACCTCTGCTCCCAGTTTTCGCATCTCATTAGCTCTTGTTTCACTTACAAATTCACTTACGAAAATTTTACATGCAATTCCTAGCCTTTTTGCACCCCAGGCAACTGATTTTCCATGGTTTCCTGCCGTTGCTGTAGCAACAACTACATCCTTTCTTCCAGCTGAAACCTCCGCTACCGCATAAGCACCTCCAAGTGCTTTAAAAGATTTTAGTCCAAACCTTTTTGACTCATCTTTGTAAAAGATATTTTTTAAATTAAGGTCTTTTGAAAGTTTGTTTAATTTGAGCAGGGGAGTGGGTTCATAATTATCCCAACGAGATATAGTATTAAATGCCTTATCAATAGTTTCTTTTTTTAAAACACTTAAAATTTCTTGTCTACTGAATGAATAATTTTTATTTTTTGTAAATGATGAAAACTTATTAATATGACTATAATTAATAGACATATTTTAACAATCCAAAGTATTAGATCT
>CABYFN010000020.1 GCA_902518235.1 uncultured Pelagibacteraceae bacterium
TAAAAAAACCAAATCGTGGTCCATTTTCTACCCCAAAAACTACCTCATATATTAACTTAAACCAATCACGCAAATTTTCTTTATAGCCATTTTCTTTGCCGACTGTATAAATTGTAGTCTGAATATCCTCTGGTTTCATTGCATCATCGCATTTATCTAAAGAGTTTACTAAAGCGTCTAATGCAATTTTTTCGCTGTCATTTGGTTTTTTATAAATTTTATTAGATTTTATAGCGTCATTAAAATATTTAATTGCATAAGATATTAACTTGTCAAAAATTGGATGCTTATCCTGATTAATATCTTTCTTATATTTCTTAACAAACTTCCAAAGTAATTCTTTATTATCAGCATTGCTGGTCTCAACTAAATTTAATAGCATTGAGAAGGACATAATAGAATTTTCCTCTGGTATCTCTGAATTATGAACATGCCAGACAGGGTTCATTAGTTTTTGAAGTTCGTTTTGAGTTTTACTTTTTTCAATAAAATCAAGATATTCATCGACCGCCTTTGGCACTACTTCTCTATAGAGTTTTTTTGCTCTTTTTGGATTCTGGTACATATACAAGGAGAGACTTTCAGGTGATGCGTACTCTAACCATTGATCGATTGTAATACCATTTCCTTTAGACTTAGATATTTTTTCACCTTTTTCATCTAAAAATAACTCATATGCAAAGCCAGATGGATTTGACTTACCCAACAATTTTATGATTTTTGTTGATAAAATTGCACTCTCAATCAAATCTTTCCCGTACATTTCAAAATCTACATCAAGGGCATACCATCTCATAGCCCAATCTACTTTCCATTGTAATTTACAATTTCCGTCTAAAATACTTTGTTCTAATTTTTTGCCCTTATTATCAAAAATTATTTTTGAATTTTTAGTATCTAGTTCTGAGACTGGTATCTCTAATACAACCCCTGTATCTGGACATATTGGTAAAAATGGAGAATATGTTTTTTGTCTTTCTTTGCCAAGGGTAGGAATAATTATGTTCATTATTCCTTCATAATTTTCTAAAATTAATTTTAATGTATCATTGAAAAAACCAGACTTATATAAAAATGATGAACTTTTAAAACTGTATTCAAACTTAAATTTATCTAAGAAATTTTTTAACATTGCATTATTATGTTCCCCAAAACTATTAAATTTTCCAAAAGGATCTGGAACTTGGGTTAGGGGTTTATGAAGATTTTCTTCAAGTTTTTTAGGATTGGGAATATTTTCAGGAACTTTTCTAAGTCCATCCATATCGTCAGAAAAAGTAATTATTTCTTTTGGGAGGTCTGATAAATGGTTTAAAGCATTAACAATCATTGAGGTTCTTGCCACCTCACCAAATGTACCAATGTGCGGTAATCCACTAGGACCATATCCTGTTTGAAGAATAATTTTTCCCTTGTTTTCAATATTTTTTTTTCTCTCCCTTAGAAGCTTTTTAGCTTCAACAAAGGGCCAAGCGTTTGTTTTGTCTATGTTAGTTTTATCTATCACTTTTAATTAAACAGCCTATAAAATAACGTTTTTAATAATTCTTATAGAGTTGAAATTTATTTACCATAAAATAATGTCCAATCAAAATGTCCAATTATAAAACAGTTTTTTTTACACTAGGAATTTTACAAATTATTTTAGGTTTATCGATGATTGCGCCAATTTTAACGCAGTTTTTATATGATGAACTTGACTCTGGTTTTGTAAGTTCTGGAATTGCAACTGTTATATTTGGAATTCTCTTTTTACTATCAAATTTAGATCATGATAAAAAAATTAGTTTGCCTCAGGCTTTTCTTTTAACAGCGCTATCTTGGTTGAGTATTGCTATTTTTGGTTCACTCCCATTTATATTTTCTGAGATAAATTTAAGTGTTACAGACGCTTTTTTTGAGAGTATGTCAGGTATTACTACAACTGGATCAACTATAATTACCAATTTAAATGAAACTCCAAAAAGTATCTTACTTTGGAGGGGAATGCTTCAATGGTTAGGTGGTATTGGTATTATTGTAATGGCAATTACTTTAATGCCACTTATGAATATTGGTGGAATGCAGTTATTTATTATATCCACGAGTGATACCCCGGAAAAAATTTTACCTAAATCAAAAGAAATAGCGTTGAGATTAATCTTAGTATACTCCGGATTAACTTTTATATGTGCATTATTTTATAAAATATTTGGTATGAACTTTTTTGACAGTGTTGTTCACTCAATGACAACAATTGCAACAGGGGGGTTCTCAAATTATAATGAATCTATTGGCTATTTTGATAGTTCGCTTATTGAATTTACGTCAATTGTATTTATAATTTTAGGAAGTATTCCATTTATTGCCTATATCAAATATTTAAATGGAGATAAAAAAATATTTTTTAACGATACACAGATTAAAACTTTTGTAAAAATTGTTTTTTTTTCAATTCTGTTAATGTATTTGTATCTGTTAGTAAAAAATCAAAGTTTTTTAGATACCAATATTAGATCTGTTGCATTTAATGTAATATCTATTTTAACTGGTACTGGTTATGTAACTCAAAACTTTAGTGATTGGGGTCAATTCCCATTAATTTATTTTCTTATTCTAATGTTTATTGGTGGTTGTGCAGGCTCTACGGCTTGTGGAATTAAGATATTTAGAGTCCAAATTTTATTCCAGTTTATTAGTATACAACTAAAAAAAATAATTTATCCAAGAGGCATATTCAAAATAAAATACGAAAATAATAATATTGATGAAAAATTTTTAGCCTCAATTATTTCGTTTATATTTTTATATATTGTAATTTTTTTTGTTATAACAGCTCTTCTATCAACTAGTGGTTTGGATTTGACAACATCAATATCTGCTGCCGCAACATCAATATCAAATGTGGGACCTGGTTTGGGTGATATTATTGGTCCAAATGGTAATTTTTCAAATTTATCTGATTTTTCAAAATGGATTTTAAGTTTAGCAATGATACTGGGTAGATTAGAGTTATTTGCTGTACTAGTATTATTTATTCCATCATTTTGGAGAAAATATTAATGCCTACAAGAAAACATAGCTGGAAAGACTCTTTGCTAGTTTACAAAGACGTAAGGATGTTGAGAATTTTGCTACTTGGAGCAATAAGTGGTTTCCCTTGGGTATTAATTGCAAGTAGCTTAAGTCTTTGGCTAAAAGAAGAAGGATTAAGTAGATCAACAATTGGTTGGGCTGGATTAATATTTGGCGTATATGCATTTAATTATTTGTGGGCTCCAATAATAGATAGAATACAAATACCAATTTTATCTAAAAAATTAGGACATAGACGAGGATGGATTGTCCTAATGCAATTTGTGATTCTATTGAGTTTGATAGTTTGGAGTTTTATAAATCCTACACAAAACCTTGCTCTTTTAATTACCGTTGGTTTAATAATTGCAGTAGCTTCTGCCACTCAAGATATTACTGTTGATGCATTACGAATAGAACAAATTAATTCAGATGAAGGTAAATCTATGGCTGCAGGAGCAGCTATGGCAGTTGTTGGTTGGTGGACTGGTTATAAATTAGGTGGTGTAGTCGCATTATTTACAGCTGAATTTTTTGAAAATCAAGGGTTAGCTGACTATTGGCAAGCTACTTTTTTAATTCTAGGTGTTTTAGTTATATTAATGAATATAGGTTTAATGTTTGTTCATGAACCAGTTGAAAATGATAGGCAAAAAAAACAAAGGGCAAATGATCAAATAATTATAGATAAACTTGGATCGAATAATATTTTAACAAACTTTATTGCCTATATTACTGGTACTATTGGAGGACCAATAATAAGTTTTTTCAAAAAAAATGGTCTTGCTATTGCATTAGGGATTTTAGGTTTTGTATTTTTATTTAAAATTGGAGAGGCATTTTTAGGACGAATGTCGATAGTCTTTTATAAAGAAATTGGTTTTTCTAAAGGACAAATAGCTATTTATTCTAAAGGATTAGGTTGGATTACAACTGTAGTTTTTACTCTACTTGGAGGTGTAATGGCAATGCGCGCTGGCACTATAAAAACAATGTTCTTTGCTGGTGGGCTGATGGCTTTGACAAATCTTATTTTTGCACTGCTGGCGTGGGTAGGTAAGTCTGAACTTTTATTTGCAATAGCTGTAATTGCCGACGACATAACTGCTGCATTTGCAACTGTTGCATTTGTAGCATTCATATCATTATTAGTAGACAGAACTTATACAGCAACTCAATATGCATTGTTGGCATCAATAGGAACTGCCGGCAGAACTACGCTTGCCTCTTCATCTGGGGCATTGGTAGATTGGTTAAATGGGGACTGGGGAACATTTTTTGTTATGACCACAATAATGGTTATTCCATCATTAATATGTCTTTGGTTTATTAGAAATAAGGTAAAAATTGGTGAAAAATAGGTACTTTTGCCGTAGCCCTTATTTAAATGTATACGAGTCAGCTACAACAAAATCTAACCTTAGCTCACAAATTTTGTACGGTGAGAAATTTCAAATAATCCAAAAAAAGAAGAAATTTTTAAAAATTAGAACAAGTTATGACAAATATGTTGGTTTTATAAAAGTTGGAAAGTTATACAAAAAAATGAACCAGACACATAAAGTAAGTGTCTTAAAATCTAAAATTTATTCTAAACCCTTAAGAAAATTTAGCACCAATAAATTCCTTCCCTTTTCATCAGAAATTGAAATTTTAGAAAAAAAAAATAAATTTGTTATGTTTGAAAAAAATAAATGGGTTAGTTTTAATGAATTAGAAATTTTAAAAAAAAAAAGTATTGATTTTACAAAAATATTAAAACTTTTTTTAGGTTGTAAATATGAATGGGGTGGTAAAAGTTCTGATGGTATTGACTGTTCAGCTTTATTACAAATATTTTACAAATTTAATAATAAATTTTTTCCAAGAGATACGATTGATCAAGTTAAAATTAAAAAGGGATTTATTAACAAAAAGGTTTTCAAAAAAGGAGATATTATTTTTTGGAGGGGACATGTTGCAATTTGTTTGAATTCAAATTATTTAATTCATGCATATGGACCAAAAAAAAAAGTATTAATAATGCCAATTAATAAAACTATCAAATTAATTGAGAAAACTGCAAATTTAAAAATAATAAAGGTTGTATCAATTTAATCTTGGTCTCTTCCAAAATCTGGTTTTGCTACATCTTGTTTTAAACTTAATATCTGCTGTCTCACCTTTTTTGAATTAGTTAATTTTTTTCTCAAAGTCCTATCATCTGAATTTTCTATATTTTTCTTAAATGAATTTAAATTGTAAATAAATAAGTTTATCGCACTAACAATATTTCTTTTATTATTGAAAAAAATATCTCTCCACATTATTTCATTTGATGCAGCTATCCTTGAAAAATCTCTTAATCCTCCTGCACTAAACTTTATGACATCTTTTTTTTGTTTTTTTTGAAAATCTTGTGCAGTTTTTATCAAATTATAAGCGATTAAATGAGGTAAATGACTAGTGATAGAAAAAATTTTATCATGAGTTTTTGCATTCATAATAATTACTTTTGAACCTAATTTTTTCCAAAATTTTAATAATTTATTTTGCTTTATTTTATTTTTATCATTTACTACGATACACCACTTATTTACAAAAAGATTTTTGGATCCGTACTCAGGTCCACTCACCTCTGAACCTGAAATTGGGTGACTAGTAATCCAATTAAGAGACTTTGATAGTTTTTTATTTTTTAATTTTAATATATTTTCTTTAGTAGAGCCTACGTCGGTAATTAAGCAATTTTTATTCAAATACCTATTTAAATTAGGAATAATTTTCTCATATTCACTCATTGGCGTTGATAGTACTACAAGATCGATATCAGATAATTTATCATCCAATGTATCAAGAATTCTAACTTTATTACTAATTTTTTTTATTTTTTTAATATTTCTATGTGATTTTTCATAAACAAAATAATGTGTAGATATTTTTTTAGTTATCGAACCTCTTAATATTGAAGACCCTATAAGTCCACAACCAATTATTAAAATTTTTTTAAACATTTTTAAAGATATTTTTTAATTTGTTAAGCAATAAGTTATTCTCATAATTATTACCTATAGTAAGTCTCAAACAATTTTTTATTCCATACGAATTCATTTCCCTAAGAATTATTCCTGAAGCTTCAAGTTTTTTTTCCACAAAATTTGCTGAAAGATTACAATTTTTAAAGTCTAAAAGGAAAAAATTCGGTCCAATATCATTTGTTTTTATATTATATAAATTCATTGTATTTTGTATTTTTTTTGCCCAATCCAAATTATGTTTTATAGACTTTTTAATAAAGCTTTTATCTTTTAAAGATTCTATAGCGCATACCTGAGCTATCTTATTTACATTAAATGGTGGTTTAATTTTATATAAAGCATCTACTATTTTTTTACTCCCATATCCCCATCCTACTCTTAAGGATGCAAGTCCATAAATTTTAGAGAAAGTTCTTAGTATAAATACATTATTTTTATTTTTGAAAAGCTCTAAACCTGATTTGTAATCCTTATTCAGCATGTATTCAAAATAAGCGTCGTCAACAACTAGTAATATTTTTTTATTTAAACGCTTTCTTAATTCTAATAATTGTTTTTTAGATATAAATGTACCTGTGGGATTATTAGGATTTGCTAGAAATACGATTTTAGTCTTCTTTGATACTTTTTTTAATATTTCATTATTTGATACTTTAAAATTTTTTTCTTTGGAGAATGCAACCTTGGCTCCCACTATTTGTGCATAAATTCTATACATCAAAAAACTAAATTCTGGTACAACTACCTCATCTCCTTTATTTAAAAATAGTTGGCATAACATCTGAATAATTTCATCGGATCCAGATCCACAAATCACTTGGTTTTGATTACAATTATATTTTTTTGAAATTATAGAAGTTAAATCTCTAAATTTTCCGTCTGGATATTTAGAGATATTGTCACTATATTTTTTAATTACCTTTTTTGCATTATTGCTCATACCTAGAGCAGACTCATTTGCTGATAATTTAATTATATTTTTTTTTTTATTTAAAAACGATCTTCCTGGTTTGTAAGCTTGAAGGGTTATTTTTCTAAATGTTGGGGTATTCATGATGTTAACTTTTATTAATAAATAGTCAGATAATTAGATAATACAATCAATAATTCTAAAAAAAATTGACATCTAAAAAGCTATCTTATAAAACGTTTTTGCGCTGATTTAACTGAATTGCGAGCGCTATAAAAAACCTGCTAAATAAGTTTTTTTTCTCACAATTCATCTCAGCAAAGTATTATGAGTAATTTTAATAAGATAAAAAGTATAACTATTAAGCAACCTCTTAAACTTGATTGCGGAAAGGAAATATCAAATTTTCCACTAGCTTATGAGACTTACGGAAATCTTAATGAAAAAAAAGACAATGCCATACTTATTTTCCATGCATTAACTGGAGATCAATTTGCTTCAGGTGTAAACCCTGTGACAAATAAAGAAGGATGGTGGAATTATGCAGTTGGTCCAGGTAAAGCTTTTGATACTGAAAAATTTTTTGTAATTTGTGCAAATGTTATTGGTGGATGTATGGGTTCATACGGACCAGGAACTGTTGATCCTAAAACTAACAAACCAATAGGAACGAATTTTCCTGTTATAACAATAAACGATATGGTTAATGCTCAATACAATCTTTTGGATCATTTCAAAATAGAAAAATTATTTGCAGTAGCTGGTGGTTCAATGGGTGGGATGCAAGTATTACAATTTGTTTCAAATTTTCCAAACAAGGCTAAGGTTGCTTTACCAATTGCTTGTACAGCTAGTCACTCAGCTCAAAATATTGCTTTCAATGAGCTTGGAAGACAAGCAATCATGTCAGATATAAATTGGAAGGATGGTTTATATGACGGAGAGACAAGTAATCCAGACAAGGGTTTGGCTGTTGCTAGAATGGCTGCACATATTACGTATTTATCTAAAAAAGGATTACAAGAAAAATTTGGACGAAATCTGCAAGAAAGATCAGATTTAAAATTTGGATTTGATGCTGACTTTCAAATTGAGAGTTATTTAAGATATCAAGGCTCTGTTTTTGTGGATAGATTTGATGCAAATAGTTACTTATACATTACTAGAGCAATGGACTACTTTGATTTGACAAAACAACACGGTGGTAATCTTTCTAAAGCTTTTAAAGAAAGTAAGACAAAATTTTTTATTATTTCATTTACTTCAGATTGGTTATACCCAACCCCTGAAAATAAAGACATTGTAATTGCACTAAATGCTATAGGAGCTGATGTTGGTTTTGTAGAAATTAAAACTGATAAAGGTCATGATTCTTTTTTGTTGGATGTGCCTGATTTTTTAAGCACTATAAAAAACTATTTGAGTACTACTTATTTAAATGTAAATGAAAGAAGAATTTAAAGTTATATCGAAATTAATTGATGAAAAATCAAGAGTCCTTGACGTTGGATGTGGTGATGGGATTTTGATGGAATATTTATCAAAAAATAAGGTAGTAGATGTTAGAGGACTTGAAATCTCTAAAGAAAAAGTCAAAAAATGTTTATCTAACGGATTAGCTGTAGTTGAAGGTAATGCAGAGTATGACTTAAAACAATTTCCAGATCTGTCTTTTGATTACGTGATTCTAAGTCAAACGCTACAAGCTTTCATGAGTCCAGAAAATGTAATTAAAGATTTATTAAGAGTAGGAAAGAAAGTTATTGTAACCATACCAAATTTTGGACATTGGAAAATTAGGTTAGATTTACTTTTTAAAGGAGAAATGCCAATTACTAAAAATTTACCTTATGAATGGTACAATACTCCGAATCTGCATATGTGTACAATTCAAGACTTTTATAATTTTTGTAATAATAAGGGAATAAATATTTTTAAAACAATTTCTTTAAATGGACAAAAAACTTCAAAAATTACGCCTTCAAATTTAAAATATAAAAACCTAATATCTGAATTAGGGATTTTTTTACTGGAGAAATAAAATGAAAATAGAAATTATAAAATGTTTAGAAGATAATTTTTCCTATTTATTAATTAATGAAATCAATAGAAATGCAGTTGTGATAGATCCGAGTGAAGCAAAACCAGTTATCAATAAACTTGAAACTCTCAACTTAAAATTAAAATTTATAA
The DNA here is from genome assembly GCA_902518235.1 of uncultured Pelagibacteraceae bacterium. Taxonomy (GTDB): domain Bacteria; phylum Pseudomonadota; class Alphaproteobacteria; order Pelagibacterales; family Pelagibacteraceae; genus Pelagibacter. The sequence goes on from CABYFN010000020.1 coordinate 9,175, forward strand.
TGAATACTCACCATCATTATGATCATGTAGGGGGCAATAAAGAGCTTAAAAGATTATATAATGCCAAAGTAATTGGCTTTGATCAGGATAAACACAGAATACCTGAAATAGATATATTAGTAAAAAATAATGAAATTTGGAAAGATGGTATATTTGAAGCCAAAGTTTTTCATATTCCAGGACATACTTTAGGTCATGTATGTTTTTATTTTTTCAAAGAAAATGCGTTATTTTCAGGAGATACATTATTTTCATTGGGCTGTGGAAGGGTATTTGAGGGTACTCATGAAGAAATGTTTAATTCCTTACAATTAATAAAGAGTTTACCGTTAAATACAGAAATTTATTGTGGACATGAATATACATTAAAAAATTCAGATTTTTGTTTAAAGCATGACTCAAGTAACAAAAGACTAATTTCTAAAATTGAAAGAGTAAAAAATCAGTTAGCCAAAGGAAGACCAACTATACCCTCTACTCTTGAAGAAGAACTACAAACCAATATTTTTTTAAGATCAAAAAACGTTGAAAACTTTTCAAAATTGAGAGATTTAAAGGATAATTTCTAGCTTATTCAGCTTGACTAAAATAAGGCCCTGACTATATTGCTGATAATTAAAAACTAGGATTATTAATGTCATACGCAGTAATACAAACAGGTGGAAAACAGTACAAAGTCTCTGCTGGTGAAATACTTAAAGTAGAAAAGCTGGCCGATTCAAGTCCAGAAACCAAAGTGGAATTTAAAGAGATTTTAGCTTACGGTGATGACAAAAATATTGAGTTAGGTGAGCCAACTGTAAGCGGCGCAAAAGTGGAAGCTGAATTATTGAAAAATGGTAAAGAAAGAACAGTTCTAATTTTCAAAAAAAGAAGAAGAAAAAATTCGAGACGTAAGAATGGACACAGACAACAGTTTTCGCTAATAAGAATTAACAAAATTTTTTCAAAAGATGGTAAAGTTTTATCTGAGGCTGAAAAGATGAAAAAAAGTGAAGCTGTAGTTGAAGAGGCCAAAGAAAAAAAAACTGAGGCTTCAAAATAAATAGGTAATTTATGGCAACAAAAAAAGCAGGTGGATCATCAAGGAACGGAAGAGATAGTGCGGGCCGTAGACTGGGTGTGAAAAAGTATGGTGGTGAATTAGTAATACCTGGAAATATTATTGTCAGACAAAGAGGCACTAAAATTTTTCCTGGAGAAAATGTTGGAATGGGTAAAGACCATTCAATTTTTTCTGTTGTTAAAGGAAAAGTTGTTTTTAAAAAAAGCAAATCAGACAGAACTTACGTATCAGTAAAACCTAATTAGTAAAAAGCTAATTATTTCTGTAAAATAATGAAATTTCTCGATCAAGTTAAGATATATGTAAAAGCTGGAGACGGTGGATCTGGTTCTCCTAGTTTTAGAAGAGAAAAATTTATTGAATTTGGAGGACCTGATGGAGGTGATGGAGGAAAAGGTGGCTCTGTTATGCTCGTCTCAGAGAGGAATTTAAACACACTGATTGATTTTAGATATCAACAGCATTTTAAAGCTGAGCGAGGTAGAGATGGAAGTGGAAAAAATAAAACAGGAAGAGGAGGAGAAGATTTACATTTAAAAGTACCAGTTGGAACACAAGTATTTGAAGAAGATAACAAAACCCTGATATATGATTTTAAGGAAGAAAATGAAAAATTTGTTGCAGCTATTGGTGGCAAAGGAGGTTTTGGTAATACAAGGTTTAAATCATCAACTAACAGGGCTCCAAAAAAATTTACCAAAGGTGCAGTTGGTGAAGAGTTCTGGATATATCTACAACTTAAAACAATTGCAGATATCGGGATTATCGGTTTACCTAATGCAGGAAAATCAAGTTTATTAGCATCCTTAACAAGTGCAACTCCTAAAATAGCAAATTATAAATTTACCACTTTAAATCCAAATCTTGGTGTCGCAATGTACGATGATAAAGAGATAACTTTGGCAGATATTCCAGGATTAATTGAGGGAGCACATCAAGGAACGGGATTGGGAATTAAATTTTTAAAACATATAGAAAGGTGCAAAGCACTTTTACATCTAATTGATATATCAGAAAATGATTTAACCAATTCTTATCTTCAAGTAAGAGATGAGATGGGTAAATATAGCTCTGAGCTATTAAATAAGCAGGAAATAATAGTTTTTAACAAAATAGACCTAATTGATGAGGATGAAATTAAAGAAAAGATTAAAGATTTTGAAAAGATCATCAAGAAATCTGCTTTTACAACATCAACACTCGATAAAAAATCAGTATCTGATATTAAATCAAAGTTGCTTAATTATGTATCTTAAAGACTCAAAGACAGTTGTTATTAAAATTGGATCATCTTTATTAATTAATGATAAAAAAATTGTTAGAGAAAAATGGTTAACAGAATTTTCAAAGGATATTCAACATCTGCAAAAATTAAAAAAAAATATAATTTTAGTTAGTTCGGGTGCGATTGCCTTAGGATGTAAAAAATTAAAATTAAGTAAAAAAAAATTAAAACTTGATAAAAGTCAAGCAGTAGCCTCAATTGGTCAAATTGAGTTAATGAATCTTTTTAAAAAAACTTTTAATAAGTCTAAAATCAACCTTTCACAAATTTTGTTAACACTTGAAGATACTGAAAAAAGAAGAAGAGCTATTAATGCAAAAAGAACTTTCGAAAATTTGTTTAGCCTTGGCTTTATTCCAATAGTAAATGAAAATGATAGTATAGCTACTTCTGAAATTAAGTATGGTGACAATGACAGACTAGCCTCTAGGGTTGCACAAATATCAAGTGCAGATTGTTTAATTTTATTATCTGATGTAAATGGTCTTTACTCTAAAGATCCAAAATTAGATAAAAAAGCTAAGTTAATTCGTGAAATTAAAAATATTGACCAAAATGTAGAAAGGTTAGCAACAAATAAAACTGGAGAATTTGGATCTGGTGGAATGAAAACTAAGATTGATGCTGCTAAAATTTGTCAATTCTCAGGGTGCCATATGGCAATTGCTAATGGCTTAATAAACAGACCAATTCATAAAATTTTAACTAAAAACATATGTACTTGGTTTTTGCCTAAA
>CABYFN010000021.1 GCA_902518235.1 uncultured Pelagibacteraceae bacterium
TCATCATGTTCCCCAGATTTTGGCACTCAAGGGGTTATTGAAAGATTCTCTCAAATTAAACCAAAATTATTAATCATTACTGATAGATATTATTATAATGGCAAAGAAATAAATGTTCTTGAAAGGCTACCAGCTATTCTTAAAAAAATTAAATCCATTCAAAGTGTTTTAATCACTAATTATCCAGGCAAAAAAAATTTAAAACAAAAAAAAATTAGAGGAATTAAAATCTTTTACTTCAATAAATTAAAACACAAAGTAAAAACCAATACAACATTTAAAAAATTCGATTTCGACAAAGAGCTAGCTATCTTATACTCAAGTGGAACAACAGGGAAACCAAAATGCATTTGTCATAGAGCTGGTGGTGTTTTATTGCAACATTTAAAAGAACACAAACTTCACTGTAATGTTAAGCCAGGAGACAATGTATTTTATTTTACTACTTGTGGATGGATGATGTGGAATTGGTTGATGACTTTCTTGGCATCAAAAGCTTCTATTGTTCTATTTGATGGCTTTCCAATGCATAAAAAAAGTGACTTACTATTTAAAATAGCGGAGAAAGAAAAAATCTCTTTATTTGGCATAAGTGCTAAGTATATTGACCAATTAAAAAAGCTTAATATCAAAATTAAAAAAAAATTTAAACTAAAGTCTCTCAAAACTATTTGTTCTACTGGATCACCCTTATCCTCTGAGGGTTTTGATTATGTTTATAAAAATATAAAAAAAAATGTTCATTTAGCATCTATTGCGGGTGGAACAGACTTAGTATCATGCTTTGTATTAGGAAATATATATTCTCCAGTTTACAGGGGACAGATTCAAAATAATGGATTAGGAATGAATACAGATGTTTTTTCTGAAAGAGGAAAGTCTTTAATAAATCAAAAGGGAGAATTAGTCTGTAAATCGCCCTTTCCCTCAATGCCAAAATTATTTTGGAATGATAAGAATAATGAAAAATATAAGAGTGCATATTTCAAAAAATATAAAAATGTTTGGCATCACGGAGACTTTGCTGAGAGAAAATCTAATGGAGGTTATGTAATTTATGGAAGATCAGATGCTACACTAAATCCTGGTGGAGCAAGATTAGGTACTGCTGAGATATATTCTGTAGTTGATAAATTTAAAGAAGTGAAAGAATCAATAGTTATAGGTCAGAAATGGGATAATGATGTGAGAATTATATTATTTATTGTTCTTAAGAAACCTAAGTCATTAAATGAAGCTTTATCTCTAAACATAAAAAAAGCTATACGTTTAGATGCATCCCCACGGCACGTACCCAAAAAAATAATTGAGGTCTCAGATATACCAAGAACAAAAAATGGAAAAATAGTTGAGATTGCTGTCAGAAATACTATTGAAGGAAATAAAATAAAAAATATTCAAGCTCTTATAAATCCTAATATTTTAAATGAATTTAAAAATCTGGATGAACTTAAGACACCTTAAATACTCCTAAATTTATATAGACAATAATAATTGATTAATATTTAATAGTAATAATAATTAATAGATTGGAGTGAAAATGATAAAAAACTTATTCAAAAGTTCTCTAATGATATTACTTCTGACACTTGGTCTGTCAGGTAAATCGTTTGCTCAAGAACTTAAATTTTTTACAATTGGTACAGGAGGAACAGCTTACACTTATTACCCAGTTGGTGGAATGATTGCAAATGCAATTTCTAAACCGCCAGGATCAAGAGAATGTGGTAAGGGTGGAAGTTGTGGAGTTCCTAACTTAATTGCATCTGCTGTTTCATCAAGAGGATCAGTTGATAATGTAAATGCTATTATTTCAGGCCTTAGAAATTCAGGGTTTGCACAGTCTGATGTTGCTTATTGGGCCTATACTGGTACCGGAACTATGGAAGGAAAAGAACCAGCAAAAGATTTAAGAACTATCGCTGCACTTTTCCAAGAACATATTCATTTAGTTGCACTTAAGAAAAGTAATATTAATTCTGTTAAAGACCTAAAAGGCAAAAGAGTTTCACTCGATGAACCTGGATCTGGTACGTATGTTGACGCTAAATTAATTTTAGAGTCAAATGGTTTAAGTACTAGCGATGTAAAAGCTGAAGCTTTAAAAGGTAAAGCAGCTACAGACGCACTAAGAAATGGAAAAGTTGACGCAATTTTTGTTGTAGCAGGTTTTCCAACAGGAGCTATTGTTGAGTTAGCATCTGCAGTTGACGTAAAATTAGTTCCTATAGATGGTGCAGGAGCTAAAGCATTAACTTCAAAATACGGATTTTTCTCACAAAGCCCAATTCCTTCAGGAACTTATGAAGGAGTTGATGAGGTAAATACTGTAGCAGTAGGTGCCCAATGGTTTACTTCTGCAAAAGAAGACAATGAACTAATCTATCAAATCACTAAAGCTTTATGGAATAAAGAATCTAGAAAGCTAATGGATGTTGGTCATACCAAAGGTAAAACAATAACGCCTGAATCTGCTCTTTCTGGAGTGGGTGTACCTTTACATCCTGGTGCAGAAAAGTTCTATAAAGAAGCAGGACTTATAAATTAAATTTATAAGTATTCTAAAATACATTGTGCCCTGGGTCTAGTGACCTAGGGCATTATTATGTCTCAATTTAATATTTCCCCTGAAGAAGTTTCAAAACTTGAAAAAAAGTTTGAGATAAAAAGCAATGAAAGAAAATTAAAAAATTTTTTAAAATTATTAACGTTTATCGCACTAGTTACGATGTCAATTTACCATTTCTATGCTTCAGGATTTGGAACAATTAGAGATATACTTCATAGAGGTATACACATTTCTTTTGTAGTTGGTTTAGTATTTCTATTTTATAATTGGAAAAGTTTTCCTGATGAAAAATCAAAAAGCAAAGTTCCAATAATAGATATTATTTTTTCAATTCTAGTTATAATAACTGCACTTTATCTACCTTTATTGCCCCCTGAAATATTAGCTAGCAGAGTAGGAAATCCGTCAAGTACTGAGGTGATAATGGGGTCAATTCTTATAATTTTGACCCTTGAAGCTGCAAGAAGATCTATTGGATACACACTGCCATTAATATGTGTAATATTTATGATTTTTGCACTTTATGGCCCTATTTTTCCTGGAGCTTTAAAGCACGGTGGTAGTAGTTGGGCAGGGTTTGTAAATCATATTTATATAACTAACCAAGGAATTTATGGAATCGCTGTTGGTGTTATGGCTCAATATGTCTTTTTATTTATTTTGTTTGGCGTACTTGCAACACGAATAGGACTAGGACAATTGTTTATTGATTTAGCAATGGTAATAGCTGGACGATACTCTGGAGGACCAGCAAAAGTGGCAATATTTTCTTCAGCATTTTTAGGAACCATATCTGGTTCCTCAATTGCAAATACAGTAACAACTGGATCTTTAACAATACCTGCAATGAAAAAAGTTGGATATCCGGCACATTTTTCTGGTGCTGTGGAAGCTACAGCATCTACTGGCGGACAAATAACTCCACCTATTTTAGGGGCTGCTGCATTTATTATGGTGGAATATTTAGAATTACCTTTAAGGGATATTTTAGCAGCTGCATTAATTCCAGCACTGCTTCATTATTTTGGAATTTTTGTAATGGTTCATTTAGAGGCAAAAAAATTAGGACTTAGAGGCTTAAACGAAAGTGAGGTTCCTAAATTTATAAAAATTATACAAGACAATTGGCTTGCGATAGTTCCATTATTTATCTTGGTATATTTAATTTTAATTGGTCGGACTCCTGATTACGCTGCAGTAAATGGAATAATTGCATGTGTCGTTATTGGATTTATTAGAAAAAAAAATAGACTTACTTTTAACGACTTATTTGAGTGTCTTGCAAGAGGTGCAAAGAATACTTTAGCAGTTGGAGCTGCTGCAACATCAATAGGAATTATAGTTGGTGTAGTTACACTAACAGGTGTTGGTTTTAGATTAGGTTATGTAGTAATCCAAACGGCTGGTGATATTGGAGGTTTCTTCTTAAACTTTTTACCTTTTGATTATTTTTCATTAGCCGATCTAACATTATTTTTCTCACTTATATTGATTGCAATATCATGCATATTTATGGGTACAGGAGTACCAACTACTGCAACATACATAATACTAGTTGCTGTTGCTGCGCCTGCTCTCACTCAATTACAAATTGAGCCCATTGTTTCTCACTTTTTTGTCTTTTATTATGGTGTCTTAGCTGACATAACACCGCCAGTTGCTCTTGCAGCATATGCTGCCGCTGGAATCGCAGGATCAAATCCATTTACTACAGGAAATACAGCATTTAGATTAGGAATTGCTAAAGCCCTTGTGCCTTTTGTATTTGTCTATTCACCATCTCTATTATTAGTTGCTCAAGGGTTTAATTTTTATGATTTTTTTGTAACTTTAATCTCGGCGATGATTGGAATTGGTTTGATTGGAATAGGATTTACAGGCTATCTATTTAAAAGAGTTTCTACGTTTCAAAGATGGTATTTAGGAATTATTTCATTACTATTTATTGCACCTGGTTTAAGTTCATCAATTATTGGTTTATTTTTAGTGTTGCCAATATTTATTCTTCAATTAAGAAAATAAGACTTATCCACCTAGTCCAGCATCTGGAAGAGGTCTTCTTAAAATTTTCCAAATCCCAACCGCACTTGCAATTAATTTATTTTTACACTTAAGTTTGCAATTCATAAATACCATTGAATTTGTAACTTTTTGAATTTCTACTGTTCCCAATAATTCGTCTCCAGTGTTCGAGGGAGCTATAAATTTTATATCCAATGAAATAGTTACACATGGTTTATTTCCACTTGCTCTGTGACAAGCAGTACCTGCACCTGCATCAATGATTGTACAAATATAACCACCATGGGTTATCCCAGCTTTATTTAAATGTGTTTTTTTAATCTTAGTTTTAAACTCAAATTTTTTCTTGCTTATAGATCTAAATAATAAACCACCATTATGTTTCATGTAGCTTGGCTTATTGCTTAATTGTTCAAATTTTTTTTTCATTAAAGAATTATTGTCATAATTAGTATAAATAATAAAACTAAACAAAAGAAATAAATTACAGATTTTTCAAGTGATATTTTCATTTATCCTTTCATTTTGGTGCGCCTGCTAGGAGTTGAACCCAGAACCTCCTGGTCCGTAGCCAAGCGCTCTATCCAATTGAGCTACAGGCGCAATTTGTACAGTTTTTATACATAATTAATAATGTAAATTATTTTTTTAGCAAATATTGATATATATATATTACAAAAATGAATCTAGATTTATTAGTTCCCGATATAGGAGATTTTGAAAACGTTGAAATAATTGAAGTACTTGTAAAAAAAGGCGATAAAATCAGTAAAAATGACCCTGTCGTAACTTTAGAAAGTGATAAATCAAGTGTTGAAGTACCATCTAATTATGAAGGCACAGTAGATAATATAAAAGTAAAAATAGGTGATAAAGTTTCAAAAGGTGATTTGATACTCACCCTATCTTCAGACAAAAAAGATGAAAATGAGAAAATCACTAAAACTTTAGATGAAAAAATTCCTCCATCAACAGAGAAATTAATAGAGGAGGCAGAAACAGCTACTAAAACTGATACAAAACTTGAAACAAAAGTTATAGAACCAAAACAAATCAAACAAACAAGATTGATTAATGAAGTTAAAATGGTCAATAGTGATGATGATGTCGACCCTATTGAAACTAAAGAGTGGTTGGACTCTTTAAGTGCAGTATTACAAAATGATGGTTCGGAAAGAGCTCATTTTTTAATAAAACAATTGATTGATCAATCTTATAAAGCTGGATCAAAAATCCCGCATACTCAAACTAGTCCATATGTAAATACTATACCTCCTGAAGAAGAAAAAAGATCACCGGGAGATCAAAATATAGAACGTAAATTAAGATCACTTATTAGATGGAATGCTGCTGCAATGGTAGTAAGAGCAAATAAAAAGTATCCTGAACTTGGTGGACACATAGGAACATTTGCATCAGCCGCAACTTTGTATGATGTTGGAATGAATCACTTTTGGCGAGCAAAAAATAATAAATTTGGAGGTGATCTAGTTTATTTCCAAGGACATAGTGCACCTGGCATGTATGCAAGAGCTTTTCTTGAAGGAAGATTGAATGAAAAGCAGTTAGATAAATTTAGACAAGAAGTACAGACTGGTGGACTTTCATCATATCCTCATCCCTGGCTAATGCCAAATTTTTGGCAATTTCCAACAGTCTCAATGGGTATTGGTCCAATGTTGGCAATATATCAAGCGCGGTTTATGAAATACCTTATCAATAGAGGATTAATTAAAGATGAAGGAAGAAAAGTCTGGGCTTTTCTTGGAGATGGAGAAATGGATGAGCCCGAGTCACTTGGTGCAATTGGTTTAGCGGCGCGTGAAAATTTAGATAATTTAATATTCGTTGTTAATTGCAACTTACAACGATTAGATGGTCCAGTAAGAGGAAATGGAAAAATAATTCAAGAATTAGAGGGTATTTTCAGAGGTGGTGGTTGGAACGTTTTAAAAGTTATTTGGGGATCTTATTGGGATTCACTTTTAGCAAATGACAAGACTGGGCATTTGGTAAAAATAATGAATGAGACTGTAGATGGCGAATATCAAGCATTTAAAGCAAGAAATGGATTATATGTAAGAGAAAAGTTTTTTGGTAAATATCCCGAAACTGCAGAATTAGTTTCATCAATGTCAGATACTGACATTTGGCGGTTAAATAGAGGAGGTCATGATCCTCATAAAGTTTATGCTGCTTATGATAAAGCGGTTAATCACAAAGGAAGCCCAACAGTCATAATAGCTAAAACCATAAAAGGTTATGGCATGGGAAAAAGTGGTGAGAGTGTAAATACTACTCATCAACAAAAAAAATTAGATGTAGATGATTTGATGTATTACAGGGATAGATTTGATGTTCCTTTAACTGATTCCCAAGTTAAAAATATCGAATATTTTAAACCAGATGAAAATTCTGAAGAAATTAAATACCTAAAAAAAAGGAGGTTAGAACTAGGTGGTTTCATTCCAGAGAGAACATCATACTCAAAACCAATTAAAGCACCAGTTAAAGATATTTTTGATTTTATGAAGAAATCAACAGGAGAAAAAGAAATGTCTACAACAATGGCATTGGTGAGAATGTTGACTAATCTTTTAAGAGATAAAAACGTGGCACCAAAATTGGTTCCGATTATTCCTGACGAGGCTAGAACATTTGGAATGGAAGGTTTTTTCCAAAAAATAGGTATATATGCTCATGAAGGTCAAAAATATGAGCCAGAGGACTCTGCACAACTTTCATCTTACAGAGAAGAAAAAAGTGGTCAAGTATTAGAAGAAGGAATTACAGAAGCTGGTTCCATGTCTTCTTGGATAGCAGCAGGAACTGCATACACAAATCATGATATTGAAATGATACCAATTTATCTTTTTTATTCTATGTTTGGTTTTCAAAGAATAGGAGATTTTGCTTGGGCAGCAGGAGATAGCCAAGCAAGAGGTTTTTTAATTGGTGCGACAGCAGGAAGAACAACACTTGCAGGAGAAGGTCTACAACACCAAGATGGGCATAGTCATTTGTTGGCATCAACAATCCCAAACTGTATTTCTTATGACCCAACATTCCATTATGAATTAGCCGTGATCTTTAGAGAAGGTCTAAGAAGGATGCATGAAAAAAATGAAAATATTTTCTATTATATTACAACAATGAATGAAAATTACTCTCATCCTGACATGCCTAAAGATTGTGAGGATGGAATTCTCAAGGGAATGTATAAAATTAAAGAGACATCAGGTTCTAAAGATGCAAAAATTCAATTATTAGGCTCAGGAACGATACTTAGAGAAATGATGGCTGCATCAGATATCCTTAAAAAAGAATATCAAGTAGACAGCGAAGTTTGGAGTGTTACTAGTTTTAATGAGTTAAGAAAAAATGGAATGGAAGTTGAAAGATTTAACCTTCTAAACCCCTTAGAAACAAATAAAAAATCATATGTAGAGGAATGCTTAGGCAAACAACAAGGTCCTATTCTTGCAGCCACTGACTATATGAGAATAAATGCTGATCAAATAAGACCTTTCACAAAAAAGAGTTTTTATTCATTAGGTACTGATGGGTATGGAAGAAGTGATACAAGAAAAAACCTTAGAAATTTTTTTGAAGTAGATAAAGAACACATAGTTGCTTATAGCCTTAGCGTTTTAGCTAATGAACAACTTGTTACATCAAAGTATGCTGAAGATGCAATTAAAAAATATAAAATTGACAAAAACAAACCTATGCCAACAAAAATGTAAATGTCTGATCAATCCAACAAAATATCTGCAAGTCCAAAAGTTAGAAAATTTGCAAGAGAACTGGGAGTAGATATAAATAATGTTAGGGGAACAGAGAGATCAGGTAGGGTTGTTGAAAAGGACCTAAAAGATTTTGTCTCATCTAGAATTAATCAGCCTCAGAATACTCCTGAAACACAAAATAAAAAGGTTATTAAAAGTGAATACCAACATTCAGATTTTGGAGAAGTTGAAATTAAAGATATTCCTAGAATAAAAAAAATAGCAGCTCCACATCTAGTTAATTCGTGGACAAACATTCCACATGTGACTAACCATGATGAGGCTGATATTACAGAAATGGAGGAATTTAGAGGCTCAATAAAAGATAATTATACAGGAGAAAAAATTAAAATTACTCCTCTTGTCTTTATTATTAAAGCATTAGTACTTTCACTACAAAAATTTCCGACATTTAATTCATCAATTGATGATATTGAAAATGGAAAGATTACTTTTAAAAAGTATTTTCATGTTGGTATTGCAGTTGATACTCAACATGGACTTATGGTTCCTAAAATTAGAGATGCTAATCAAAAAGACATCAATGAGTTAAGTGAGGAATTAAAAAAAGTAAGTGATGATTGTAGAAATCTAAAAATTGATAAAAAAGAGTTCTTTGGTGGGTCAATGACTATCACAAGTTTAGGTGGTATAGGTGGTTCATTTTTTACACCAATAATTAACTTCCCTGAAGTTGCTATACTTGGCGTTGGTAGAAGTTACAAAAAACAGGTATTTCTTGATGGTAAATTTGTTCCAAGGACCATGCTTCCATTATCACTCTCATATGATCATAGAATTATAGATGGCGCTGAGGCTGCTAAATTTAACAACGAATTAAAAGATAATCTTGGATCTAATTTTGCATATAATTTAAGCAAATGATTACTAAAATTGAAATATTGGCAGATGATGTACACGTTCACTTTAATGAGGAAAATTCTGAAATTTTTCCTAATATTTGGCTGAGAGATCATGCAAAAGATGAGCAAAATTGGGATAAAAGATCAAGTCAAAGAAAAACATACACAGCAGCATTAGATATAAAATTAAAAATAAAAAATGCTGAAATAATTGAAAATGGAAAATATTTGAGTGTTTCATGGCCCGATTTAGAAAAACCAGTAAAATATTCATCTGAATTTCTAATTAATAATAAAATAAACCAAAAAAAAGAGGCTAGACCTAATTTAAAAATCTGGAAATCTAGTGAAATAAAAGAAGAAATTTTTTTAGATTATAATTCTATTTTATCAAATGAAGGATTTAAAAATTTCCTTAAAAATCTTCATGATTATGGATTTTTAGTAATTAAAAACTGTGAAACAAATTTAAAAACCGTTGAAACAATTGCTAATAAGATTGGTTATGTTCGAAATTCTATATTTGGAGGATTGTGGAGCTTCGAGTCTGATGAAAATAAAGCTGATAGCGCATATACCCAAGAAGAGTTAAGGCCTCATACAGACTCAACCTACAGCAATGATGCACCAGGATTACAATTATTATTATGTTGTGATTATGATGCAAAGGGTGGTGAATCAATAATGGTTGATGGATTAAAAATCGCAGAAACAATTAAAAAAGAAAATCAGTTGATGTATGATTTAATGACAAAAATAAATGTCAAAGGAAATTATATTGGTGATGGAGTTTATCTTGAAGCTGAAAGACCAATATTTAAATTAAATGAAAAAAATGAAATTGTTCAAGTTAGTTTTAATAACTATGATCGAGCCCCATTTAGATTTGAAAAAGATTTAACATTAAAGTTTTATGAAGCAATAAAAACATTTGATCTTATTGCTAACAATAGAGACTACCAGTGGAGACATATACTAAAACCTGGAGAACTTTTGATATTTAATAATTGGCGAATACTTCATGGCAGAGGATCATTTAATGGAGTGAGAAGAATGTCTGGATGTTATATTAACAAAGAGGATTTTGATAGCTCTTGTAAGATTAACGGAATTAATTAATAGAAGAAAATTATCTTAGTAAATAAAATGACAAAATCTCTTGCAATGGTCTGCGCTCTAGTTACAACTTTTATTTGGGGAACAGCCTTCATTGCACAAGATACTGGTATGGATAATATTGGTCCATTGACTTTTAATGCAGCAAGATTTGTTATTGGATTTTTAACAATCTTGCCGCTTGCCTTACTTTTTGAAAGAAAAAAAATTAAACTAGAGATGCTCTCAAAATCAAAACTCTTCATGAAATATTTAGTTTTCATGGGAGTATCACTTTTTTTAGGAACATTTTTGCAGCAAACTGCTCTTCAGTACACAAACATTGCAAATGCTGCTTTTTTTACAGTATTTTATGTGCCCATAGTTCCAATTTTATTATTCTTCATTTACTCAAAAAGAGTCCATTGGAGTATATGGCCTGCAATTGGTCTTTGTGTTCTTGGTGTATATCTTCTAAGTGATTTTTCTAACTCAGAAATTATGTTAGGTGATGGTCTAGTTATTTTGTGCTCAGTATTTTGGGCTTTGCATATAATTTTTGCAGGTAAGTTCATGGAAGAATTTGATATTCCAATGTTTTATGCTGCTCTTCAAGCATTATTTGTTGCAACACTTTCATTAATCTTTTCCTATATTTTTGAAGAAATAAACATTTCGAAAATATTAATGGAAAGTAGTTCTATTCTTTATGCAGGAGCATTATCAGGCGGTATAGCCTTTACATTACAAATGTACGCACAAAAAAAAATAGAAGAGGCACCAGCAGCAATTATTTATTCATTAGAGGGAGTATTTGCTGCTATAGCAGGATGGGTTATTCTTAATCAATTTTTAAGTACAAATAACATGATTGGTTGTTTATTAATATTGATTGCAGTAATCTCTTCTCAAAT
>CABYFN010000022.1 GCA_902518235.1 uncultured Pelagibacteraceae bacterium
AATAAAATCAATTTTCAAAATTTCTTGATTATTTTTAATGAAATCTTCAACTTCTAAATTTGTTGTAGTTTTGTCATGAACTAAATCTAAATCTAAAAATTCGATCTCGATTTTTTTATTTTCATTGATATATATTTTATTTTTTAAAAAATAAGGCGACTTAATTCCTCCACTAATATAATTAAATAAATTTTCTTTTAGCTCTTGTTTCTTTAATGAATTTTCAAATGTCGAAGCACTTAAGTTATTTTCTAATAAAAATTTTTCATACTTAACTCTTGAAAATTTCTTATTATCATCAAGTAGTGTTGAATTAGATCTTATTTTATTTGCTAATGCCACTTCTGACATTGATACATTTAATTCTTTAATTTCCATCTCAATTAATTTCTCAGATACCAATTCTGATAAAATATTTTCAATAATATTTTTATCTATGTTTGCTTTTATAATGTCATTTGTGAGTCTCGACTCGTTTATAAAATTTACAAAATCTTTTGATGAGATTGCTTCATTATTAATCTTAGCAACGTTGTTAGTATTTCCTCCACTAAAAACACTGCCCATGCCCCAAAATACAAATGGAATTATAATAATTCCGACAAGCACCCCAGCTAATTTTGAATTTGAGAAACCTCTTAATTTACTTATCATATTCTATAGTCTTTATTTATTGATCTAAAAAAAAATAAACATATAAATTATATTAATCTTTATGACAAATAATAATATGTATTTCATTGCTAATTGGAAGATGTTTGGGTCAGTTAAGTCAGTTAATTCATTAAATAAAGTAATAAGTTATTCAAAAACAAAGAAACTTAAAGCCAATATTATTTATTGTCCACCTTATACATTGATCAAATCTTTTGTAGATAAAACAAGAAAATCAAATATCAAAATTGGTGCTCAAGATTGTCATACACAAGTCAACTATGGACCTTTCACTGGAGCTATAAGCTCAAAGATGATTAAAGATTTAGGGGGTGAGTTTGTTATAATTGGACATTCAGAAACAAGAGCAGAAAATGATAATAAAAAAATTAATTTAAAGATTAAGTCTGCACTTAATGAAAAATTAAATGTTATTTTATGCATAGGCGAAAAATTGATTGATAAAAGAAAAAATAAAACAAAATATGTTTTAAAAAAACAATTACTTGAAGGTTTAAAAAATTTAAAGAATTTAAATAAAGTTATAATTGCATATGAACCTGTTTGGTCGATTGGCACAGGCATTATTCCTAGTGAAAATGATTTAAAAAAAAATATTAGATTTATAAGAAACACCTTAAAGATTTCAAAAAAATTTACAAAATCTAAGATTTTATATGGAGGCTCTGTAAACCCAAAAAATATAAAAAATTTAATGAGAATCGATAATATTGATGGTTTTTTGGTTGGTGGAGCATCAACTAATGAAAAAATATTTATTGATATAATGAAAAAATCAATTATTTAGGCGTCGTGGAAAACATACTATTAATTATAAATATAATATTAGCAGCAATTCTAGTATTGCTGGTTTTGTTTCAAAAATCTGAGGGCGGAGCCTTGGGTATTGGAGTTTCTCAAGATAACTTTATGTTTTCAAGGTCGGCTGGGAATTTTATGACTAAAGCAACGGCAATAGTTGCAACATTATTCATAATTTGTAGTCTAGGATTGACTATTATTTCACGAGGAGATCTTCCTTCAAATACGTCTGTAATTGATAAAATTGAAGAAAATGCAGACGATGCTCCTAAATTACCGGAAAATAATAATTAATACTTTTATTTTTATAATTCATTAGTTATAACATAATTCCATGGCGCGATATATATTTGTCACTGGCGGCGTGGTTTCATCACTAGGTAAAGGTTTGTCATCAGCATCGCTTGGATATTTGCTTACATCACAAGGATATAAGGTGAGAATAAGAAAAATGGATCCATATTTAAATGTAGATCCAGGAACAATGAGTCCTTTTCAACATGGTGAAGTTTTTGTAACTGATGATGGGGCTGAGACTGATTTAGATTTAGGACACTACGAAAGATTTACAAATATTTCAGCTAAACAATCTGACAACATTACTACAGGTAGAATTTATAGTGATATCATAAAAAAAGAGAGAAGAGGAGGTTATCTCGGAAAAACAGTTCAAGTAATTCCACATGTTACAGATAGAATTAAAGAATTTATAAAAAAGGATATAACAAATGAAGATTTTGTAATTTGTGAAATTGGAGGAACGGTTGGTGATATTGAGAGTTTACCATTTTTAGAAGCTATAAGACAGTTTTCAAATGATAATGGCAGATCAAAATCATTATTTATTCATTTAACATTTGTTCCATTTTTAAAATCTTCAGATGAAATTAAAACAAAGCCAACACAACATTCTGTTAAAGAATTAAGAAGTATAGGAATTCAACCTGATATAGTGATATGTAGATCTCAACAGTCTATTCCTTTGGATCAAAGAAGAAAAATATCCTTATTTTGTAATGTGGACATTGCTAATGTTATAGAAACAGTTGATGTAAAAACTATTTATGAAGCTCCAATAAGTTTCTTTAATCAAAAATTAGACAAGCAAGTTTTAAAATTCTTTAAAATTAAATCTAGAAAAAGACCAAACTTGCTGCCTTGGAAAAAAATTACAAATATAGTTTTAAAAACAAAAAGAACAGTAAATATTGCTATCATAGGCAAATATGTAAACTTAAAAGATGCTTATAAATCACTTGATGAGGCTCTTACGCATGGGGGAATTTCAAATAAAGTTAAAGTTACAGAAAGTTTTAAGATAGAGCGATATTCACATGTAATGCACATAGTCTCAAATGTTGAAGGTGTATTTAATAAAAAATTTGGTAAATTTGATACGTTATTAGCTGGTTTTCCTGCTGGAACGGTATCAGGCGCACCTAAAATAAGAGCTATGGAGATTATAGATGAATTAGAAACGACTAGAAGAAAAGTTTATGCTGGTGGTATTGGTTATTTTTCTGCAAACGGTGATTTTGATACTTGCATTGCGCTTAGAACAGCAATTTCAAAAAATAAAAAATTTTACGTACAATCAGGTGCAGGAATTGTTGCTGATAGTAAACCTATTAATGAATTTAATGAAACAGTTAATAAAGCAAAAGCTTTAATTAAGGCTTTGGAGTAAAGAATATGAAAATAATTTTAATTGATAATTATGATAGCTTTACATTCAATTTATATCACTATCTTTCATCCTTTGCTAAAGTTGATGTTTTAAGAAACGATAAGTTAGATCATCATTACATTTTAAGAAAAGGATATAATAAAATTGTAATATCTCCAGGTCCTGGAAATCCTAATCAATCTGGAAATTGTTTAAAGATAGTAAAGAATTTGTATAAAAAAATGCCGATACTTGGTGTTTGCTTAGGTCATCAAATCATTGGTCAAATTTTTGGTTCTAAGATAATTCAAGCTAAAGAACTTGTGCATGGAAAAACAAGCAATATTATAAATAAGAAAATTGGTATTTTAAAAAATTTACCAAAAAAGTTCTCAGCTACCAGATATCATAGTTTAATAATTGATAAAAAATCCTTATCTAAAGATTTAAAAATTACATCTAGC
This sequence comes from uncultured Pelagibacteraceae bacterium, assembly GCA_902518235.1. Lineage (GTDB taxonomy): Bacteria > Pseudomonadota > Alphaproteobacteria > Pelagibacterales > Pelagibacteraceae > Pelagibacter. The sequence goes on from CABYFN010000022.1 coordinate 3,607, forward strand.
ACATCAGATGGGATAATAATGGGTGTTATGCATAAGGAATACAAAATCCATGGGGTTCAATTTCATCCTGAAAGTATCAAAACAAAATATGGTTTAAAAATTTTAGAGAACTTTGTAAAAGAGTAAAAATGGATCAATTTTTAGAAAAGCTCAGAAATAAAATAAATTTAGATTTTGATGAGAGTAAAAATGCATTTAAGATCTTAATGAATGGTGAAGCTAGTGATGAACAAATTTACGATTTTTTAACTTTATTATCAGATAAAGGTGAGGTTTCAGATGAAATAGCCGGTGGTGTATATATATTAAGAGATAAGTCAAAAAGAGTTAAAGTTGAAGGTTGCATTGATACTTGCGGTACTGGTGGAGATGGAAAAGATACTCTAAATATTTCAACAGCATCAGCGCTGTTGTTAGCAAGTATGGGTGTTAAAGTAGCAAAGCATGGAAATAAAGCAGTTTCATCAAAATGTGGGTCTGCTGACGTTCTTGAAGCCTTAAATATAAATATCAACTTAGAACCAAATCAAATCGAAGAACAGATTAAAAATGAAAATTTTGGCTTCATGTTCGCTCCAAATTATCATTCAGCAATGAAATATGTTGGTCCAACAAGAAAAAAAATAGGAAAAAGGACTATTTTTAACATGATAGGTCCATTAAGCAGCCCAGCACTTGTTGAAAGGCAGGTAATTGGTGTTTTTGATAATAAACTTCTAAAAATTTTTGCCAATGCTCTAAAAAATCTAAATTTAAAATTTGCATGGATTGTAAATAGTGAGGATGGTCTAGATGAAATATCGCCTTACGCTAAAACTAATGTCGTGCAATTGAAAAATAATGAAATATCTGAGTTTATAATTGATCCTAATGAATTAAATGTTAATGCAGACAAATTTGAAAATTTAGTTGGAAATGATGCTAAATATAATTCTGATAAAATTTTAAAAATTTTTCAAGGAGAAGATAATGATTTTTCAAAAGCTGTATGTTTAAATACTGCGGCAGGATTAATGATATCTGAAAAATATGATGATTTTAAAATTGCTTATAATTATTCCAGGGAATTTATTAAATCTAGAGCTGCATTCAAATACATAAAAAATATACAGAATGTCTGAAAATATTCTTCAAAAAATAATTGATCAAAAAAAGATTAAAATTGAAAAATTAAAACGTGAAATTGATATTAATAGTTTGTTGAATACAATTTATAAAAAAGACGTTTTTTTTGATTTCAAGAAAAAAATACAAACAAATAACTCAGAAAATAAGATATCCATAATTGCTGAAATAAAAAAAGCAAGTCCGTCTGCGGGTATTTTGATAGATGACTATGACCCGGTTAAAATTGCCAATATATATAATTCTAAGAACGTCACTTGTTTGTCTGTATTAACCGAAGAAGATTATTTTTTAGGAAATCTATCTCATATTTCTGAAATCAAAAAAAAAATTAAATTACCCATTCTTTGTAAAGATTTTTTTGTTGATAAATTTCAAGTACCTTTAGCAAAAAGTTATGGTGCTGATGCGGTCCTGATTATATTAGCTGGTATTTCTGAAAAAACTGCTGATGAAATTTACGAAGAAGCTTTAAAGCATAATATGAGTGTAATTGTTGAAGTTCATACTGTTGAGGAGGCAGAAAAATCAGTAAAATATCCTTATGCTTTAATTGGTATAAATAACCGAAACCTAAAAACTCTTAAAACCGAGATAAATACAACTTATGATATATATAATGTTGTTTCAAATCACTCTTCTCCTCTAATTTCTGAGAGTGGTCTAAAAACAAAAGATGAATTGCTTGATATAAAAAACAGGACCTCAATAAGCAATTTTTTAATTGGTGAATCACTTTTAAAAAATTTAGAAAATAATAATATTTTTTCTCTTTTATAGAAATTTTCCTTTATTTTTCTAACTTTTTTGCTGTTGTATAAGTTGAGGAACTTTTATAGAACATTGATGTACTTAATTTGTTCTATGTTAACTAAAAAACAAAAAAACCTGCTTCTCTTTATCAACAAAAAGTTGAGATCTACAGGTGTGTCTCCTTCATATGAGGAAATGAAAGAATCATTAAGTTTAAAATCAAAATCTGGCATTCACAGACTGATTAGCGCACTAGAAGAAAGAGGTTTCATTAAAAGATTAGCCCACAAAGCAAGAGCATTAGAAGTAATTAAGTTGCCTGAAACTGCATCTGCAAACGATATTTATAATAGTTTTTCTCCAAGCGTTATTAAGGGAGGATTAGATGAGGAAAATTTAAATAATTCTAACGATACAGAAATCCCTGTACTAGGAAAAATCGCTGCTGGAACGCCAGTTGAGGCTATTCAGAATGAAGTTTCGAGAATTCCGCTGCCAGCAAATATTGAGAAAGATGGAGAATTTTTTGGTTTAAAGGTTCAAGGGGACTCTATGATTGAAGCTGGAATTAATGATGGTGATACTGTCATTGTTAAAAAAACAGATACCGCAGATAACGGAAAAATCGTAGTAGCTTTGATTGATGATCATGAAGCTATGTTGAAAAGAATTAGAAGAAAAGGTAAGACTGTTGCATTAGAAAGTGCAAATAGAAATTACGAGACAAAAATATTTGGCCCAGATAGAGTGAAAGTTCAAGGAATTCTTGTATCTTTATATAGAAACTTTTAGTAAAATAGTCTAAATAAATTCCATGAAAAAAGTAGCAACTAGATTTGCTCCTTCTCCTACCGGTCCTCTTCATATTGGTGGAGTAAGAACAGCTCTATTTAATTGGTTATATTCAAAAAATAAATCAGGCAAATTTTATTTAAGGATAGAAGACACTGATAAAGAAAGATCTAAAGAAGAGCATAAAATTCAAATAATTAACTCTCTGAAATGGATGGGAATAGAACATGATGGTGAAGAGTATATTCAATCAAAAATGATTAATGAACACGTAACTATTGCAAAAAAGTTACTAGAAAATGGAAATGCCTATAAATGCTATTGTAGTGCAGAGGAAATAGAAGAACAAAAGAAAAGAGCTAAACAAAAAAAAATTCCTTATGTATATAATCGAAAATGGCGTGATATTTCTGAAGATCAAGCCCCAAGGGATATAAAACCAGTTATAAGATTTAAAAGTAAAATAGAAGGAACCTCTATTCTAAAAGACTTAGTTCAAGGAAACGTGGAGATTGAAAATATTACTATTGAAGATTTTGTTATTTTAAGAAATGACGAAACACCGACGTATAATTTATCTGCGTCAGTTGATGATCATAATATGGAAATGACGCATATTATTAGAGGAGATGATCATAAAATTAATACATTTAAACAAATACAGATATATGAGGCGCTAGGATGGGATATTCCAGAATTTGCTCATATACCTCTTATTCATACTATAGATGGCAAAAAACTATCAAAAAGAGATAATGCTTCAACATTAGAAGATTACTCAAAAATTGGAATTCTACCTGAGGCGCTTAGAAATTATCTTCTAAGGTTAGGATGGTCCTATAAAGATAAGGAAATTTTTAACTTAGATGAAAGTATAAAACTTTTTAATTTAAAAGGAATAGGTAAATCACCTTCAAAACTTGATATGAGTAGAATTCTTTCTATGAATGAATATTACATTAAAAATAGTGAAGAAAATATTTTGTACGAAAAGTTAAAAGAATACTGTGAGATGTATAAAGATAAAATTAAAGAAGAAAAAGAAAATACAATAAAGAGCTCTTTAATATTTTTGAAAAATAAAGCAAAAACGCTTGAGGATATATTTAACAATTCTAAATATATATTAAATGATAAAGTAATTTTTAATGACAATGATAAAGAACTGATAAACGATGAAGCAAAAAAAATAATAAATTTATTTAAAGATAAGATTTCAGAGTTAGAAGTTTTTGATAGAGAAAATTTAGAACAAATAGTAAATAATCTAATAAAATTAAATAATACAAACTTCAAAGGTGTTGGACAGCCATTACGAATAATGTTAACTGGATCTAAATTTGGTCCAGGAATATATGATATAATATTGTCTCTTGGAAAAAATGAGGTAATAAAAAGATTAGGAAATATAGGATAAGATAATTTTTGATGCTTCTTCAGATGAAGAGCTGGGAGAATTCAAAGTTTCAAGGGTTTTTTTTATTTCTTGTTTTTGTTTAGCTATTAAATCTGGTTTTTTTAGAAAATAGTAAACACTTTTAAATATTTCATCAGCATTGCATTCTGATTGAATCAACTCTGGAATAACTTCTTTATTATTAATAATGTTTATCATGTTAGCAAATTTTATATTTAGTAGAATTTTTGCTAAATAAAAATTAATAAAATTCATCTTATAAATAATTATTGATGGAACATTCATTTTACATACTTCCAAAGAAATTGTACCAGACTTTACTATTGCAAAGATTGATTTCTTTAAAACTGCAGTTTTAATTTTATCATCATTAATAATTTCTAGATTTGTTATTTGTTCTTTAATAAAATAGCTTGATATAAGTTCTTTATTTTTATCAGTTACATGAAATATAAAATTATAATTAGGATCTTTGATATTCATTTTTTTAATAAAATTAATTAGTATTGGTATATGATGCTTTATCTCTGAGACTCTGCTACCAGGAAAAATGGAAATAATATTTTTTTTGTCTAGAAATTGGTCTATTTTAACTTTTTCGTTAATATTCTTATCTAACAATGGGTGGCCCACAAAGGTATTAGTGAGATTTTCTTTATCAAAATACTCTTTTTCAAACTTAAAAAGTAATAAAATATGGTCTAAAAATTTCTTCATTTTCTTAACTCGACCCTCTCTCCATGCCCAAACCTTGGGAGCAATAAAATGAATTGTTTTTATTTTCGAATTTTTTTCTTTTACTATTTTTGCTACTCTTAGTGTGAAATCTGGGCTGTCTACACTAAACAAAATATCTGGTTTAAATTTCAAAACCTCATTCACAGTTTCTTTTATTTTACGTTTTATTTTAAAAAAATTAAAAATAATGTCAGTAAAAGCAATATAAGTTATCTCTTTTTGGTCAAAGATTGTCTTTACACCTAATTTTTCTAAGTTTGTTCCGCCGACACTTAAAAATTCTAAATCAGTTCTTTTTTTTATGATTTCTGAGACAACTTCTGAGGCTAATTTATCACCCGAAGGTTCACCTGTTATAATAAAAATTTTTTTCATATTGCAACAAGAAAAAGTTTATTGCGATTAGCATATTTAATCGAAATCTCTTTATCTAATATAATATTTTGATTTGATTTAACTGCAATTCCCTTTATCCCTGCGATGTTACAATCTTTGAAAGTGTCAATGCCAATTGTGGGTAAGTCTACCCTTAAATCTTGTTTTGCTTTAGGTAATTTTATTAAAATACCTTTTTTAATTTTGGATTTAGGAGAACGCTTTATCATTTCTTTCGTACCATTTCTTGTTTCTAAAGAAATTACCTTATTGTCTCTAATAATTACTGCTTGAGTATGATTATAAGAGTTGATTTTTTTTAACGTTTTAATACCTTTAAGTATTTGCTCTTTCTCTTCATTAGATGGTTTTATTCTAGTATAAACTCCTTTTTTTAAAGTTAATTCTGGATTAAAAGTGTTTAATCTAATAACTTTAATATTGTTCTCTGATAGAATTTTTATTAAAGATTTTAATACTGCTGCATCACCTAACTTTGCCGCTTTTGCTATTCTTGGTATATAGAACAAACCTTTAAAGTCCAATTTTAACTTTGATATCTTTGGTTTAATTATGTTACCTGCAAAAATAACTTTCCTACATTTTTTTGATTTAATAAGTTTTAAAATCTCACCAAATTTACCTATATTTATAAAAAAACTATTTTTATTTTTTTTAAATTTATTATTTTTTGTAAGATCAATAATAAAATAATTTAACTTTTTTTTTTCTATGTTTTTGAGAATTTGAATTGGTAAATCTTTTTCTCCTAAAAAAAGTCCTATCATTATAAATTTGGCGGAAGTGATATTGGTCTTTTTTTATCTGAATTAATAAAGTTAATGATTACTTTTATAAATTCATTACTTTTTAAATCTGAGCTAAGAGTTTGAATATTATCTCTGAAACTGGCAGTTTTAAATATAATCTTATAAGCTAACTGTATTTTTTTTATATTTTCGTTTGATATTTTCGATCTTCTTAATCCAATAAGATTTAATCCCATTAAATTATTTCTATTACCCATCGATAGACCAAATGGAATGACATCACTTAACACACCTGTCATTCCTCCTATCATCGCAGACTCACCAATCCTAGAAAATTGATGTATTGCACAGCTTCCACCAACTATTGCATTATTTTGAATACTTACATGTCCACCTACTTGAACATTATTAGCTAAAACAATATTATTCGATATCAAACAATCGTGTGCTACATGACAATAAACCATAAATAAATTATTATCCCCTATTCTTGTTATTCCACCACCTTGTTCTGTTCCAGGATTTATATTTACATATTCTCTAAATTTATTGTTATTACCTATAATTAAAGAATTTTTTTCACCTTTATATTTTAAATCTTGTGGATGAGTTCCAATTGAAGAAAAAGGATATATTTGATTATTCTTACCTATTTTTGTATTGCCAACGATATTTATATGTGAATGTAAAACTGAGTTTGACCCTATTTCAACCTCTGGACCAATGATACAATAAGGTCCTATCTCAACATTATCTGATATTTTTGCTTTTATATCGACTATAGCTGTTTTGTGGATCACAGATAATAAATAACAAATTTAATATTTAATACTTATCAACTATTACTACTGATTATTACTTTCTGTCTACAATCGTTGCAGACCACTGCGCATCTGCCATTTTTTTATCACCTACAAATGCTGTGCCTTTATACTTCCATACTCTTCCATGTGATCTTATAGCCTCAATATTAAGTTCTAAGGTGCAATCAGGTATAACTGGGTTTCTAAATCTAGCTTTTTCAATTGTCATTAGAAAAACTAATTTATTATCATAGGTTGC
>CABYFN010000023.1 GCA_902518235.1 uncultured Pelagibacteraceae bacterium
TGTTGATTTACTGGATCAAAAGACACAACAAAGACTTTTTGATCCAAGTACAATGGAATCAGACGTTATTATCAAATCAGCAATAATTGAAAAAAAACCTTTTAAACATAACTTTTTCAGATGGGATAGAAACTAAAATTGATATTAATAAAATAATTCGAGAATTTAAAAATTCCAACTCAATTAGTAAAATTAAAGAAAAAGTAAAATGGACTTCCTCACTTAATGGCGTAAAAAAATTCAACTTTCATGAGAATATTTATGAAAGTGTTGAAATGCATGAATTACTTGCTTCTTTTTACAAGTATGGATTTGCAATTATAAAGAATGTTCCAACTCATGATAATTATTTAATCAAATTTGCTAACTCTATAGGCAGTGTTAGAAGAACTAATTTTGGCGAACACTTTAATGTTTCATCAAAACCTAATCCTAATGATCTTGCATATACACCTTTACCTTTGGCTCCTCATACCGATAATCCATATAGAAATCCAGTCCCTTGTATTCAGATATTGCATTGTATAGAAAATGAAGTAACTGGTGGTTTATCTACGTTGGTAGATGGTTACACTGTTACTGAAAATTTAAAAAAAGACTTTCCTGAATATTATGAAATATTAACTAAAGTAAAAGTAAAATTTAAATTTATTGATAAAGATGTAATTTTAGAAGACTGGTCTGAATTAATAGAGCTCGATGAAAATAAGAATTTTAAACAAGTTAGATTTAGTCCTCGACTTGATTACGTGCCGGTTTTAAAAAAAGAGGAATTAGACCTTTATTATAAAGCTAGAAAAAAGTTATCTGATTTATATAACTCCGATTTCTATAGAATAGAATTTAAATTAATGTGTGGGGATTTAATTATGATGGATAATTACAGATTACTGCATGGTAGAACAGAATTTAATCCAAATGAGGGTAAAAGATTTTTACAAGGGTGCTATATTGAATATGATAGTACTGATAGCAAACTTAGACATTTACAAAGAAAGTTTAATATAAATTAATTTATCCTATGCTCTGTAGAAAAGGCATATACTCAAGAAGATAATAACCTAAAGCTTGCAACTGGTTTGTTATCATTAGTATTCCTGTAATTAATAGAAGAGAACCACCAAACATATTTATCATCTTCATCTTGGCTTTTAGGTTTTTTGAAAAAATCATAAACTTTTGTATCAAGTAACCAGATAGAACGAAAGGGATTGCTAGTCCAAGGGAATAAAATGATAAAAGACCAATTCCTTTATTAATGCTATCTTCTGTTGATGCAATTGCAAGAATTGATCCTAGGATTGGACCAATACATGGTGTCCAACCAAAGCCAAAAGCCATCCCAATTAAAATAGAACTTATTATTCCTGTATTATTATTTGTTTGAAATCTTTTCTCATAATTTAAAAACTTTAAATTTAATATTCCTAGGATTTGAAGCGAAAATATAATTATAATTATCCCAGCCCCAATTCTAAGTTGATATGAATTATCCAAAATTAGAGAACCTAAAAATGTAGCTGTTGCTCCAAAACTTATGAATACTATAGAAAATCCAACTGCAAATAAAATAATAGGGAAAATATTTACAGTTTTTTTTTCAAGCAATTCATTAAGAGTTGATCCTGATATGTATGATATATATCCTGGTATTAAAGGCAGAACACACGGAGATAAAAAGCTAAGTAAACCAGCTCCAAAAGCTAAAATAAATTCAATCATTATCCTGTATTTTTGATAGCTGCTGAAATACCTGCAATTGATGCCATCATTGCATCGTTCAAATCTTTTTTATCCTTATTATTTAATTTTTTTTGCAAAAGTTTATTCATTACAACTGCTTGTAAAACATTAAGGACTTCTGAATATATGTTTCTAATAATTGCAGGGCCTCTAAAACTCTTTCTTTGTTTATAAATTTCTTTTGGTGTTATTTGATCATTTAATTTTTTAACTGCCTCAAATTGAAATCTTAATTTTTTTCCAACTCTTATGAGTTTATCGTCAGCTAAATTTTTTTCATAAATTTTAGATATATCAGGGTCTACTTTTGAAAGTACCATATCAAGTAAGTCCATTGTTGAATTAAAATATGGCCAATTTTTTTCCATATCTATAAGTGTCTTTTTAAATTTTTTAATTGATGAATATCTCAAAGCTTCTGCAGTACCTAACCATGCAGGTAACATTAATCTAATCTGCGTCCAGGCAAATACCCAAGGGATTGCTCTTAAACTATTTATATTATCAACATTTTTTCTTTTAGAAGGTCTTGAACCTATTGACAATTTACCAAGTGCCATATGTGGCGTTACAGTTTTAAAATATCTTATAAAATCTGAACTTTGATTTATATTTTTTCTATAAGAGCTTGTTGATATTTCTGACATACTTTGAATTAATTTTACCCAACTATCTTTTGGCTTTGGAGGTGGGTTTAAAGTAGCTTCCATAACAGACCCTATGTAACTACATAGATTATACTTTGCCAAAGGCTCATAACCATATTTTTGCTGTATTACCTCTCCTTGGTCTGTAATCCTAATTTTACCATTCACTGAACCTTCTGGCTGTGATCTCAATGTAGCTTGTATTGGTCCACCACCTCTTCCCGCAGATCCTCCTCTTCCATGAAAGAATGTTATGTCTATTTTATATTTTTTAGCTAGTTTAATTATTTCTTGTTGTAATTTATATTGGTGCCAACTCGCAGAAAGCTTTCCTGCATCTTTACTGGAGTCTGAGTATCCAATCATGATTTCCTGCTTATTATTAATATTTTTTCTATACCATTTTAATGAAAAAAGTTTTTCCATTATTGGTTTTGCATTTATTAAATCATCTAAAGTTTCAAACAAGGGGACTACTCTTAGTCTGTTCTCAATGTTTGCTTCCTTTTGAAAGAACATAACCGATAGAATATCTGAGGCTGAGGATGTCATTGATATTACATATGCACCCAAACACTCTTTAGGTTGAGTTGCCAATACTTTAAAAGTTGACCAAACTTCTTTGTTTTCTTTATTTTTAAATTGAAAATTCTTTAACACATTTTTATTCTGCATTTTCGCAGACAAATACTTTATTTTTCTATCCTCATCCCATGATGAATAATCTTGGTTAAGCTTTTTCCTTATATATTCTGCTAATAATTGAGAATGCCTTGAAGACTCTTGTCTAATATCAAGTCGAGCAAGATTTATACCAAAACATTTGGCTCTACGCATTAAATCTAATAGATCACCACTTGCTATATTTTCACTTTGATTTTGTTCTAACGACTCTCTAACTACTCTCAATGGTTTTAGAATTTCTTCTCTCTCGGATAATAAATTTTTTTCATTTAGTGGTTCGTTATTTACTAAATGACGTTCTATTGCTCGGTGCGTTTTTCTTAGTTTATCTCTTAATGGTCTTAGATAAACTCTATAAGGCTCAAATGTTTTTCCTGTAATTTTTAAAATTTTATTTGAACATTTTTCCATAGAATAAGATCTAATTAATTTTGTCATTGACTTTTCATAAAGTTTAGCTGCCTCCCACCTTGATAACAAAATAACTCTTTTAGTGACTTGTGCAGTAACAAATGGATTTCCATCTCTATCACCACCCATCCATGATCCAAACTCAATAGGATTAAAATTTTTAGGTAAACCTTTGCCCATATTTTTTTCAAATATTTGATTTAATCTTCTATACACTTTAGGAATTGTATCCCACAAGCTATCTTCTATAATTGCAAGTCCCCATCTCGCTTCTTCTGCTGGAGTTGGTTTAGATCTTTTGATTTCATCAGTATTCCATATAATCGTGATTTCATCAAAAACTTTACGATCTAAAATTTTTAATTTTGAGGGATAATTTTTAAGTAGATTTCTTTGCTCTAATATTTCTGTTAAGGAATGGTATTTCTGTATTAAGGTTCTTCTTTTAACTTCAGTTGGATGCGCTGTTAAAACAATTCCAATATTTAAACTCTTAGCAATATTATAAATTTTATTATTTGATATTTTTTTATTTTTAAAAAAATTTTCAAATATCTCTTCTATGAAAATATTTTGAAATTTTTTATCTTCTTTAACATTTTCGTAAAGGTCTAAAGTCCTTGAAGCATCAATTGACTCAGCCAAATTATAAAAATTCATAAAGTGGTTAAATGCTCTAGTTAATTTGAAAAGTGAATTTGGAGATAATTTTTTAACTTCGTTTAAAATTATTTTAAAGGGCTCTCTATGATTTTTATTAGCTATATTTGCTTTAGACATTAATCTAATCTTCTCAACAAGATCAAAAAACTTCTGTCCTTCTTGATTTTTGATAACTCTGCCTAATATATTGCCTAAATATCTAACATCATCTCTTAAAGATTTTGTTGGTATTCTTTCATAATAGAGGTCTCTTTTTAGCATTTTTAATTACAAACTTTTTCTGGTTTATACCAATAGCATTAGTTTGTATTTTAAATAAACTTCCCGAAAATTTAAATTTTTTAATTTCACTGTTTTTCATACCTTTTAATGCAGATGTGACAAATAAATCTGAATTTTTTGGACCCCCAAAGGCACAATTAGTAATATTTTTGGCGGGTAAATTGATCTTATGTATCTGTTTGGCAAATTTATTTAAAACACTTACGCAAGCTCCGTGAAATTGACATACCCATAAATTTCCAGCTTTATCTAAGGTCATGCCATCTGGCACTCCTTCCTTATTAGAAAATCTTTTAAATATTTTTTTACTTATTATATCTTCATTTCTATCTATCTTAATTTTGTAGATTATCCTTTTTCTACTATCTGTATGGTAAAAGTTGTTTTTATCAATAAATGCAGGCCCATTCGTAATCATGTAATTGTCATCTACTTTTTTAAGATTAAATTTTTTATCTAGACAATAAAGAGATCCATTTGGGATATTTCTTTCAGGGTTATCCATTGTTCCAAACCAAAGTTTTCCATTAAGATCTGTTTTGCCATCATTAATCCTGTTCATTTTTAATGGCTTTTCAATAGCTATTGATTTAATTTTTTTTTTACTTTTTAAATTTACTATTCTTAATTCACCTTGAAGACCTAATATAAATATTTTATTTTTAATATGAGCTAAAAATCCTATTTCTTTATTTACTTTAATAGTTTCTTTTTTTTTATTTTTTAAATTTAAAATATGAATTCTTTTTTTTTTAATGTCTGTAAAATAAATTGAGTTATGCTCTTTGACCCACAAAGTACCTTCACCTAATGTACATTTTAAATTCCACAAAACTTCAGGTTTTGAAGTTATAATCTTAGCCATTATACTCGTATTCTTTTATAAAATCTTTTTTTGGATTAATTCCAATTCCTATATTTTCTAATGGGGATGCAAATCCATCTTTGTCTTTTACTTGATCTAAAATTGAAAATTTTTCTTCAGCTAGATCTGTAATAAAAATATTTTTTTCAGTGGTGTCGAATTCTAACATAGATTTTGTAGAAAATAATCCACCTGGTATATCTGGTAAAGAAGTAAGTAAATGCAAATTTACTGCTACACTTAAGGCTGAACCCCATACATGATTAACAATTGGGATGAAATTAGACTGAGCTAATGCTGATACTTTTAAATATTCTGTAATTCCACCTAAACCGCAAACTTCTGGTTGAGCTATATCAATGCAATTATTTTTAATTAATTGGTTCCAACCATATTTTGTGAACTCTGCTTCACCTCCAGCAATATTTGTTTTTAGTTTTACTTTAAGTTCTTTGTAACCATCGTAGTCTTCTGGTGCAACGGGTTCTTCAAACCAATAAATTTCCATTTCATCTAATCCTCTGCCAACATAAAAAGCATCATTTTTATTATAAGCATGATTGGCATCGACCATTAGTTTAAAATCGTCTCCAATTGCTTCTCTTACTGCGCTTACTAACTTTAAATCTTCTTTTGGACCTAAACCAACTTTCATCTTCATCGCCTTGTAGTTTTTTTCTTTTATTTGACTGGCCTCCTGTTTGAATAATTCACATAATTCTTCGACAGATTTTTTTTGTAACATCATGCCGTAACCATAGACTGGAATTTTGCTGTTGGTTTTGCCGCCTAATAATTGATAAAGTGGCATTTTTGCTTTTTTCGCTAGTATGTCCCACAATGCTATATCTATTCCTGATAATGCCTGAATAGGCATTCCTTTCTGACCACTATCTCTAAGTAAATTATAAACTTTATGCCAGATATATTCTTTATTTATTGGATCTTCTCCTATTATTAAAGGCTGTATTACTTTTTCTACAATATATTTGTTAGCGAGAGCTATATTTCCAGGGCCAAAACATTCTCCCCAACCCGTAATACCTTCATCAGTTTCTATCTCCACTAAATGGGCAGTTCTGTGTTTGTAATATTGTTGAGAATATCCTAATTCTTTATCTAACTCATATCTAAGCACATGACTTTTGATTGAGCTGATCTTCACAATTATTAAACAGCAACTACTTTAGAGTTCTGTTCTCCTAAATTTTCAATGGACAATTTCATTTCATCACCAGCTTTTAAAAATACTTGAGGTTTTCTGCCCATACCAACTCCAGGGGGAGTTCCAGTAGTTATTATATCTCCTGGTTGTAATGACATAAATTTACTCACATAAGATACAATGATATCAACATTAAATATCATAGTGCTTGTGTTTCCTGTTTGCATTCTTTCACCATTTACATCCAACATCATCTTTAAATTATTTATGTCTTTAATTTCATCTTTAGTTACTAAATAAGGTCCAGTAGGTCCGTAAGTGTCATGAGATTTTCCTTTAACCCATTGTCCCATTTTTTCTATTTGCCATTCTCGTTCACTAACATCGTTTACTAAACAATATCCTAAAATATGGTCTTGCGATTGACTTTCTGAAATATGTTTTGCTTCTTTTCCAATTACTATTCCGAGTTCAACTTCCCAATCTAGTTTTTTTGATCCAGACACAATTTCTACATCGTCGTTTGGACCACACATTGAACTGGTAGCCTTCATAAACATTATTGGTTCTTTAGGAATATCAGCACCGACTTCGGCTGCATGATCTGAATAATTAAGTCCTATTGCCACAAATTTTCCAGGACTTGTAATACATGAGCCTACTCTTCCATTAGTTGAAAGTTCAGGCAGACTTGATATGTCTAAACCTTGAATTTTTGAAATCATTTCAAAATTTAAATTATCTGGGTTTAAATCATTTATATGAGAACTGATGTCTCTTATTTTTCCATCAGCATCTAAAATTGCCGGTTTTTCTTTTCCATTTTCACCTACTCTTAATAGTTTCATTGTTTCTCCTTTATATTTAAATTGACATTCCACCATCAACAGAAAAAGTATTTCCTGTTGTAAATGTTGATTCATCGCCAGCTAAATAAATAGCCATAGAAGCAATTTCTTCAGCTGTTCCTATTCTTCCCATAGGTTGTCTTGCTATAAAATCTTTCTTAGCTTGAACAGGATCTGGACTTTGGTTTACTCTATCTTGCCACGAAGGAGAAAAAACAGTCCCAGGTGCTATTGAATTACATCTAATATTTTGTTTTACAAAATCTGAAGCTATAGACTTAGTTAATCCAATAATTGCAGCTTTTGAAGCACCATAAACAAATCTGTTTGGTAAACCTTTTAAACTGGAGGCAATAGACGAAACATTGATTATGCTTCCACCATTTTGCTTAACCATCAGTGGTAAAATTGCTTTGCACATGAAATACATAGATTTAATATTTACATCAAACGAAAAATCCCAGTCTTTTTCTTCACAATCTAAAATTGTTCCATGATGAACAAATCCTACTGCATTAAATAGAACATTTACTTCATCAAGTGTCTTAACAAACTCTAATATTGCATTGTTATCTGTGGAATCTAATGTCTTTACTTTAATATTAGGATATTCTTTATTTAAATCAGCTAAAGTTTTATCATTCAAATCTGTTGCTATTACATGGGCCCCCTCATTATGAAAAGCAATTGCTGTAGCTTTTCCAATTCCTTGACCGGCTGCTGTAACTACAATTTTTTTACCTTCTAATCTTCCACTCATTTATTATTTATCCTTTCAATTTCTTTATAAAGTGAACTATGGTCTGTTTCACCATGTCCATTTTCAACAAGAGATTTATACATTTCTTTAACCAAATTTGAAATAGGTAAATGAGTATTATAATTATTGGCACATTCTAAGATATTATTCATATCTTTTAAATGGACTGATGTTCTACCTTTTGGAGTAAAATCTTTATTGATCATTCTTTTTCCATGTGTCTGTAGAACTTTGCTATCTGCCCATCCACCTGACAAAGCTTTGATCATTTTATTTGGATCTGCTCCAGCTTTTTCACAAAGAGTCACAGCCTCTGCAACAGCGCCAATTGTTAAACCAACTATAATTTGATTTGCTAATTTAGAAACTTGACCACTTCCAATTGGACCGACTAATGTTGGGTTACCCATTTTTTTTTAAAATATCAAATGCATCGTCAAAAATATTTTGCTCTCCCCCAACCATTATAGCTAACGAGGCTTCCTCTGCACCAATTGTTCCTCCAGATACAGGTGCGTCCAAATAATTTATATTTTTTAATTTTAAATTATTACCATGTTTAGTTGCTGTAGTTGGTTTAACTGAACTCATATCAATAACTATGGCACCAGATTTTAAGCTTTTTGTAAAATCATCGTTATTCATCACTTCATCAACAGCAGTATCATCTGTTAACATTGTGATAACAATATCACTTCCATCCACAGCATCTTTTAACGTATTTGAAATTTTTGCACCGAATTCTTTTAGTGGCTCTGCTTTATTCTTTGATCTATTGAATGCCGTCAAATTATAACCAGCTTTTAGAATATTTTTTGACATTGGCAGGCCCATCAGGCCTATGCCTATAAAACCTATTTTTTTTGTCATTTATTTTTTAGGTACAAATTCGTGGAAATTTTGTGTCATCACTTCTGGAAAGAACATTACACAAGCTAAAACAATCAACTGGATTACTACAAAAGGAGCAAATCCTCTAAATATATCTGTTAATGAAATATGCGGAGGTGCTACTGATTTTAAATAAAAAGCTGCTGGACCAAAAGGTGGACTTAAAAATGAGACTTGCATATTAACACAGAACAGTATTCCAAACCAAATAGGATCAAAACCAAGTGCGAGAACTATTGGTAAAAATACTGGCATTGCTAACAAAACAATTCCAACCCAATCCATAAAAGCACCCATTATCAAAAACATTACTTGCATCATAAATATTAAATACATTGGTTTTAAATCATAAGCTAAAATCGTTTCAGCTACATAAGTTGGTCCACCCGCTAAAGAATAAGCTCCAGCTAAAACTGTAGCTCCAAATGTAATTGTTAAAATAGTTCCTGATGCTTTAAAAGTTCTAACAAGCGCATCTTTAAATAGAAACCACGTTAACTCTTTTCTTGCAAATATTATAATTAATGTAGCAACTACACCCATACCAGCTGCTTCTGTGATACCTGTTATTCCTGAGTAAATTGAACCTAAAACAATTATCACAATACCAATTGGTGGTAAAAGGCCTGGGAGGTAAGACATTTTTTCTTTTAAAGTTAAAGCTGGTTCATCGCTTAGTGGAGCTAGATGTGGTTGTAATCTTGTTCGTATAAGAATGTATGTAATTATCAAACCTGAAATCATTAAACCTGGAACAATAGCTTCTTGGAACAACATCGTAATCGAAGTTTCTGTTGTTAGTCCGTATATAATTAGAACAATAGATGGAGGTATCATTGTGCCCAATGAACCTGATGCACAAATAATACCAATAGACATGTCTTGATCATATTTTAATCTCAACATCTGAGGCAGGGCTATTAATCCTAATAAAACTATTTCTCCTCCTATAATTCCGCTCATCGCAGCCATAATTGTTGCCATGATTGCAGTTACAACACCTACCCCTCCTCTAGTTTTTCTTAACCAAGCATTTAATGCATCATATAAATCTCTCGCAATGTTTGAGCGTTCAAGTAAGGAGGCCATAAATATAAATAACGGAACAGATAAAAATGAATACGTTACAACAAGAGAATAATATCTTGAGAGTAAAATTCCTAATGCATGTTCACCAATGTATAAAAATACAAGTACTGCCCCCCATAAAACCTGAGGCAAAGCCCATTGGAACACCAATGGCTATAAGAGCTAGCAATCCAACAATAAGTATTATCGAGAGTGTTCCTATTTCAAATTCCATATTATTCTAAATCTTTAGCAGGATCGTATTGTCTTTCTTTAGGATTTCTCCAATCAATTATTAAATTGTTAATAGACTGAAGTGCAATAAGAAATACACATATAAGTGTAAGTGGTTTCATAGTAGCTGGAATCGGTGGATCCCAATAAGTTGCAAATCTCTCCCAGTTTACAAATGATCTATATGCATCTTCCA
>CABYFN010000024.1 GCA_902518235.1 uncultured Pelagibacteraceae bacterium
CTATGTATACCACCTGTAATGAGCAATGAATCAAAATTTTGAATGTTAGCACCTCTTATGTCTGTATTCAGATTATCACCAATACATAATATTTTTTTATTATTTATATCTGCTGCAATTTCATAAATAGGAGGATAGGGTTTGCCAAAGTAAATAACCTCACCATTAATTTCTTCAAAAGATTTTGCAATAGAGCCTGCGCAGTATTCTCTTTTATCTCCTCGATCAACTATTAAATCAGGGTTAGTACATATCATTTTTTTATTTGTTTGTTTTGATAAAAGATTTTTGTAATACCCTAGATCATCTTCATGTTCCTCAAAAAGACCTGAACATAATAAATAATCTGAGTCATCTATATTAAGTACTTTATTATCCTCAAAAGTTTTAAATAAATCAAAATCTCTTGGTGGTCCTAGGTGAAAAAATTTTTTATTATTAAATTTTTCTAAAAGATATCTTTTTGACGCTTCTCCAGATGTAAAAACTGTATCAGAAAAATTATTTAAACCCATATTTCTTAAAGTATTAATAACTGTTAGGTTGGGTCTGGGAGCATTTGTCAATAATATGAATTTTTTTTCATTATTAGATAATTCATCTAAAACTTTAACAGCATTCTCGTATAGCTTTATTCCGTTATGGACTACTCCCCAGATATCTATGAAAAATAAGTCATATTCACTGAATATCGATTTTAAGCCTAAATCATCTAAATTTTTACTCATATTTCAGATATAGCTTAAAAATCTAATAAATTCTTGAATTTTCTCACTTATATATTTCAGGCCAGATCTTGAAATAATAGTCACATGCATCTATATGAACTCTAATTTAAAGGAGTATATATGAAGTTTAAACCGTTACACGATAGAGTATTAATCGAAGTTTTAGACAGTAGTGAAAAAACTGCTGGTGGAATTATCATCCCTGATTCTGCGCAAGAGAAACCACAAGAAGGCAAAGTTGTTGCTGTTGGTGGTGGATCAAAAACTGAGGATGGAAAAATTATACCAATGGATGTTAAAGTTGGTGACAAAGTTCTTTTTGGGAAATGGTCAGGAACTGAAGTTAAAATTGATGGTAAAGAATACAGCATAATGAAAGAGTCAGACATTATGGGTATCTCTACGTCTAAATAAAATTAATAAAAGGAGAGTTTAATAATGGCAAAAATAGTAAAATTCGATTCAGATGCTAGATCAGCAATGCTGAAGGGAGTAGATATACTTGCAAATACAGTTAAGGTTACTCTTGGACCCAAAGGTAGAAACGTTGTAATAGACAAAGCATATGGTGCACCAAGAACAACTAAAGATGGTGTATCAGTTGCTAAAGAAATCGATCTAGATGATAAATTTGAAAACATGGGCGCTCAGATGGTTAAAGAAGTTGCGAGCAAAACAAATGATGAAGCAGGTGATGGTACTACAACTGCAACTATTTTAGCTCAGGCTATAGTAAAAGAAGGCTGCAAGTATGTTACAGCTGGTATGAACCCTATGGACGTTAAAAGAGGAATTGATGCTGCAGTAGAGCAAGTTAGAAACACTCTTATATCCTCAGCTAAAAAAGTAAAAGATAGTGACGAGATCGCTCAAGTTGGGACTATTTCATCTAATGGAGATAAAGAAATAGGAAACATGATTGCAAAAGCTATGCAAAAAGTTGGTAACGAAGGTGTTATAACTGTTGAAGAAGCAAAAAGTATTGAGACAGAACTTGATGTAGTTGAAGGTATGCAGTTTGATAGAGGATATTTATCACCGTACTTTGTAACTAACGCTGAAAAAATGACAACTGAACTCGAAAATCCATTGATTCTTTTACACGAAAAGAAATTAACTAATCTCCAGCCTATGGTTCCATTACTTGAAGCAGTTGTTCAAGCTGGTAGACCTTTAATGATTATATCTGAAGATGTAGAAGGTGAAGCTTTAGCAACTTTAGTTGTGAATAAACTAAGAGGTGGATTGAAAGTTGTTGCAGTTAAAGCCCCAGGTTTTGGAGATAGACGAAAATCAATGCTTGAAGACATAGCAATTTTAACTGGCGGACAAGTTATTTCTGAAGATCTTGGTATAAAATTAGAAAATGTTAAAATTAATGATCTTGGATCAGCTAAAAGAGTAAAAGTTGATAAGGAAAACAGTACGATTGTAAGTGGTACTGGTAAAAAATCTGACATAGAAGCAAGATGTGATCAAATTAAACAACAAGTTGAAGAAACTACATCAGACTACGATAGAGAAAAACTTCAAGAAAGACTTGCTAAATTAGCAGGTGGTGTTGCAGTAATTAAAGTTGGTGGTGCAACTGAAGTAGAAGTAAAAGAGAAAAAAGACAGAGTTGAAGACGCTTTAAATGCTACAAGAGCAGCTGTTGAAGAAGGAATAGTTGTTGGTGGTGGGTGTGCTCTTCTTTATGCTTCACAAGATCTTGATAAAGTAAAAGTTAGAGGATCTGACCAAAAAGCAGGTGTTGCAATTGTTAAAAGTGCACTGGAAGCTCCAATAAGACAAATAACAACAAATGCTGGTGTCGATGGTTCTGTTATAGTTGGAAAACTTTTAGAAGCTAATAAATCTTCTCAAGGTTATGATGCTCAAACAGAACAGTACGTAGATATGTTTAAAGAAGGAATTATTGACCCTGTTAAAGTTGTAAGAACAGCTTTACAAGATGCAGCTTCAATTTCTGGATTATTAGTAACAACTGAAGCAATGGTTGCTGATAAACCTGAAGAGAAGGATGCTGCTGCTGGAGGAATGCCCCCAGGAGGAATGGGCGGCATGGGCGGCATGGGTGGCATGGGTATGTAACCCAAAAGTATTACTAAAAAATTTAAAAGGGCAGATTCTTCTGCCCTTTTTTTTTGTTTTCAATTTAAGGTTTAGATGTATAAGAAACTCAAATATGAATAACAATATTCGAAACATCACTATCATCGCTCACGTTGATCATGGGAAAACAACTCTGATTGACAATTTAATGAAACAGAGTGGTTCTTTTAGAGACAATGAAGTAGTTGATGAAAGGTTAATGGACTCTGGAGAACTAGAAAAAGAAAGAGGGATTACAATTCTCGCTAAGCCTACTTCAATTAATTGGAAAGATGCTAGAATAAATATTATTGATA
The DNA here is from genome assembly GCA_902518235.1 of uncultured Pelagibacteraceae bacterium. Lineage (GTDB taxonomy): Bacteria > Pseudomonadota > Alphaproteobacteria > Pelagibacterales > Pelagibacteraceae > Pelagibacter. The sequence continues at coordinate 3,140 of CABYFN010000024.1, forward strand.
CTCCTGGTCACAGAGATTTTGCAGCAGAAGTTGAAAGAGTTTTAAGTTTAGCAGATGGTGCGTTACTTTTAGTAGACTCTGCAGAGGGTGTGATGCCTCAAACAAAATTTGTATTAAGTAAAGCATTAAAACAAGGATTAAAACCAATTGTTGTTATAAATAAATTAGACAAACATGACCAAAGAGCAGATGATGTTTTAAATGAGACTTTTGATTTATTCGTTAGTTTAGATGCAAATGAAGAACAATTAGATTTTCCAGTTTTATATGCAAGTGGAAGATCTGGTTGGGCTTCTAAAGATATTGATGGTCCAAGAGAAAATCTTAACCCGCTATTGGATTTAGTTTTAGATCACGTAAAACCGTCTCAATTTGATAGATCAAAACCGTTTGCGATGCTTTCAACTCTACTTTACGCTGATAACTTTTTGGGTAGAAGCTTAGTGGGACGAATTTCACAAGGAACGGCAAAAGCAAATCAACAAATTAAAGCAATCAATTTAAAAGGTGAAAAAGTAGATGAGGGTAGACTTACAAAGATCTTCAGATATGAGGGAACAAAAAAAGTGCCCATTGAAGTTGGAGAAGCTGGAGATATCGTAGTTATAGCTGGATTAGAAAAAGCAAATGTAGCAGATACTATTTGTGATTTAGAGGTAAATGAACCTATTGAGGCAACACCGATCGATCCACCAACAATGTCGATAAAAATAACGGTAAATAGCTCACCACTAGCAGGAACTGAGGGTAAAAAATTAACAAGTACTCAAATTAGAGATCGTTTAATTTTAGAAGCTCAAAATAACGTTGGAATTTCTTTCTCAGAGAACTCAAATAAAGATGCGTTTGAGATAAGTGGTAGAGGAGAGTTAATGCTTGAAATATTATTAACACAAATGAGAAGAGAGGGCTTTGAAATGACCGTAAGTCCTCCTAAAGTTTTATTTAAAACTGGCGAAAATTTAAAAAAGTTAGAACCAATTGAAGAAATAACCATGGATTTAGATGAAGAATATTCATCAAGAATTATAGATTCTATGAACAGAAGAAAGGGTAAGTTAATTGAGTTAAAGGATACTGGAAAGAATAAAAAAAGACTTATTTTTCAGGCACCAACAAGAGGATTAATGGGATATACAAGTAGATTTTTGACTTTAACAAAAGGAACAGGTGTTATTAACAGAATTTTTCACTCTTATGGAGATTTTGAGGGAGACATGGAGGGAAGAAGAAATGGCGCTTTAATATCTATGGAACAAGGTAAGGCTGTTGCATTTTCAATTTTTAATTTGCAAGCTAGAGGAGAAATGTTTGTCACGCACAATGATCCAGTTTATACAGGTATGATTGTAGGCTTGGCTCCAAAACCTGGCGACATGATAATTAATGTCATGAAAGGAAAAAAACTCACTAACATGAGAACACAAGGAACTGATGAAAATATAGTTCTCACTCCAGTAAGACAAATGTCGATTGCAGAACAGTTAAGTATGCTTAATACTGATGAAGCATTAGAAATTACACCTAAGTCTTGTAGACTTAGAAAGGCAATTCTAGACCCTCACGAAAGAAAAAGAAGCGAAAAACAAAATACTGCTACTTAGTTCATTATTTTATCAATAATATACAAACTTAAAGCAATAAAAGGACCAATTCCAAAAGCAAACATTAATGTTCCAATTCCAATTGTTCCACCCAAATACCACCCTACTGAAGCAACTGAAATTTCTATAAAGGATCTCACAGCTGCAATAGGTAGATTTGTTTTTTTTTGTAAACCAGTCATTAAACCATCCCTAGGTCCTGGACCTAGATTGGCAATTAAATAGATTCCACTCCCCACCCCAACTATAATTACACCTAATGCAGCAATTAATAATTTCATAATGTATGTTTCAGGGGTTGGGATTAATGCAATTGTTATATCTAACATTGCTGCAATGATTACAATATTAAATATGGTACCAAGACCAGGTTTTTGTTTTAAAAAAAACCATGAAGATAAAACAACTACACTTACTATAAAAGTGACAATTCCAATGGATAATCCTGAATTAATTGAAATTCCTTGTGCCATTACAGTCCAAGGAGAATTGCCAATAAATGAAATAACGATTAAGGCTTCGCCAAAACCAAATAATATTAGACCAAAACATAGAAAGAATAACGTTGATAATTTTGGCTTTAAATTAAAAGTCTCATGAGAACTCCATGAGACTTTAGGAATATTTTTGATAGTAAGGAACATATTTTTAGCTATTATTTATACTTTCTTTTACTAAAATCTATGAAAATGAAACATTTTATAACCATATTAATAATTATTATGTTTGCTTCTAAAGTGATGGCACATAGCAGTCATTACGAAGGTCTTAAAAAAATTGAGATGGATGTTCTAAGAAATAATGAAGTTATTGGTAGCACCAACTACTTCTTTGAACTTGATGACGATTTATTTATCGTAAAAAATTATACTAACTTTAAAGTAGAGTTATTCGGCCTAACAGTTTTTTCGATATTAAGCGAAACAATAGAAAAATATAAAGATGATAAATTAGTTTTTTTTAAATCAAATACTTTTCAAAATGATAAAGAGAAATATGTAAATTTAAATTATGATAAATCTTTAAATAAGTTTATTATAGATGGGTCATCATATAAAGGTGAAGCTAGTTTAGATTGTACAATTGGTAATTGGTGGAACCATAAAATTTTCAAATCTAATAAACAAATCAGTCCTTTATCTGGTAGTATCAAAAAACAGACTGTAAGTTTAATTGGAAACGAAAATATTACTATTAATGGTCAAGAATATTCAACAGAACACTTTAATATAAAATCAAATGACGAAAATCTATCAGAGGAGAAGAAATTTGAATTTGATGTTTGGTATAATCCTGAAAATAATTTAATATTAAAAGTGACTTATAATAATATGGGTAACTGGGAATATAGATTAAGGAGTTTTGAGTAATGGCAATATGGGGAAGCATAATTGGTGGAATGCTAGGTTTTTCAATTGGTGGACCTTTTGGTATGCTTTTAGGATCTCTAATCGGTGGAAAAATGTCAAGAGCCAGATCAGGTGTAGGGTTTAGATCTTTTGCACAGCCTCAACAAATTTTTGCACTCTCACTAATTGTTTTATCGGCGAAGCTAAGTAAAGCTGATGGGCAAGTTAGTCGTGAAGAATTAATTGCTGTTAAAGATAAATTAAAAATTCCTGAAAGTGAATTAGATCAGGTAGGTAAAATTTTTAATAAAGCTAAAGAGGAAAGTGCTGGATATGAACCATATGCAAAACAAATTGCGGAAGTTTACAGAGGTAATTTAAATATTTTAGAAGAGGTAATTAATACTTTATTTTATATTGCAGAAGCTGACGGACACGTGAGTGATAATGAATTAATAATGATAGAAGATATAGCAAGAATTTTTGGAATAAATCAGACTCAAATTAACGGAATTAAAGAAAGCAGAAAGTCATCAGACAAACTTAATCCTTATATTGTTTTAGAGAGTAAGCCTGATGACTCACTAGAAGTAATAAGAAAACGTTATATCAAACTTAGCAAAGAGCATCATCCTGATCTTTTATTAAGTAAAGGTGTTCCTCAAGAGGTAATAGACGAAAGCAAAGCTAAAATGAGAGCTGTCAATTCAGCGTGGGATCAAATTCAAAAATTAAAGAATTAGTCCTAGTAAACTCGCCATAAAATACATAGAAAATACAAAGGCAAGGACCACAATAAAATACATTATTGTAACAATTTTATCTCTTTTCCTTCTTTTTCTTACAAATGGCTTATCATCTAGGTCACATATATCTCTTATGCCGATAACTTTATAATCACAAGTATAACGCCATATTGAGTCAGGCATCCTAGGATCAGTTTGATTATAATACTGAATCCATTGAACTGTATATTTAAATAAAAGATAGCTTACTATTAAAAGAAGACCACTAGTAAACATTAATCTATCATCTAAAACTGTTCTGATTCAGTTGAGCCTTCCATTGCTGTAGTTGAGCTTTTGCCAGAGCTTATTGTATTTGAAACTGCATCAAAATAAGATGTACCTACTTCTCTTTGATGTTTTACACTTGTGTATCCATCTTTTTCTCTAGCAAATTCATGTTGTTGAATTTTTGAGTAAGCAGTCATACCTTCTGATTTATATTTTTCTGCTAATTCGAATATTGCTATGTTTTGAGTGTGGAAACCTGCTAATGTAATGAATTGAAACTTATATCCCATTTCTCCAATCTTTCTTTGAAATGATCCAATTTCTTCATCAGATAAATGTTTCTTCCAATTAAATGACGGCGAACAATTATAAGCTAACATTTTACCAGGAAATTTTTCGTGTATAGCATCAGCAAATTTCTTTGCTTCCTCTAAATTTGGAGTAGCAGTTTCACACCAAATTAAATCAGCGTATGGTGCATAAGCAAGACCTCTAGAAATTGCCTGCTCTATTCCGTCTTTAACATAAAAGAAACCCTCAGGAGATCTTTCACCTGTTAAAAATGGTTTGTCATTATCATCAAAATCATTTGTGATTAACTTTGCAGCATTTGCATCTGTTCTTGCTAAAATTATTAATGGCACATCTGCAATATCTGCAGCAAGTCTAGCAGCCTTTAAATTTCTAACCATTGTTCCAGTCGGTACAAGAACTTTTCCACCCATATGACCACATTTTTTTTCACTAGCTAATTGGTCTTCAAAATGAACTCCCGCTGCACCTGCTCTGATAAATTTTTTTGTTAATTCAAAAACGTTTAGCGGACCACCAAATCCTGCTTCTCCATCTGCTATAATCGGTAGCATATAATCAGTTCTTTTACTTTTATCCATATCACCATCAATCATTTCCATATGCTGGATTTGATCTGCTCTAGTTAATGAATTATTCATTGTCTCTACTAATTTTGGTGCGCTATCATAAGGGTACAGAGATTGGTCTGGATACATTTCTCCAGCACTGTTAGCATCAGCTGCTACTTGCCATCCACTTAAATAAATTGCTTTTAGTCCAGCTTTAGCGTGTTGAACTGCGTGGTTTCCCGAAAGTGATCCCAGGGTGTTAACATAAGGCTCTGAGTTAAGAAGTTTCCATAGTTTTTGAGACTGCATTTTACACATAGAATACTCAATTTTGATTGATCCTCTTAATCTTTCAACTTCTTCTGGTGTGTAATCTCTTTTAATTCCTGCAAATCTTTGTAAATCGTATGAAATATTCTCAGCTGACACTTAAAACCCCTCTCTTTGATGTTTTACACTTGTGTATCCATCTTTTTCTCTAGCAAATTCATGTTGTTGAATTTTTGAGTAAGCAGTCATACCTTCTGATTTATATTTTTCTGCTAATTCGAATATTGCTATGTTTTGAGTGTGGAAACCTGCTAATGTAATGAATTGAAACTTATATCCCATTTCTCCAATCTTTCTTTGAAATGATCCAATTTCTTCATCAGATAAATGTTTCTTCCAATTAAATGACGGCGAACAATTATAAGCTAACATTTTACCAGGAAATTTTTCGTGTATAGCATCAGCAAATTTCTTTGCTTCCTCTAAATTTGGAGTAGCAGTTTCACACCAAATTAAATCAGCGTATGGTGCATAAGCAAGACCTCTAGAAATTGCCTGCTCTATTCCGTCTTTAACATAAAAGAAACCCTCAGGAGATCTTTCACCTGTTAAAAATGGTTTGTCATTATCATCAAAATCATTTGTGATTAACTTTGCAGCATTTGCATCTGTTCTTGCTAAAATTATTAATGGCACATCTGCAATATCTGCAGCAAGTCTAGCAGCCTTTAAATTTCTAACCATTGTTCCAGTCGGTACAAGAACTTTTCCACCCATATGACCACATTTTTTTTCACTAGCTAATTGGTCTTCAAAATGAACTCCCGCTGCACCTGCTCTGATAAATTTTTTTGTTAATTCAAAAACGTTTAGCGGACCACCAAATCCTGCTTCTCCATCTGCTATAATCGGTAGCATATAATCAGTTCTTTTACTTTTATCCATATCACCATCAATCATTTCCATATGCTGGATTTGATCTGCTCTAGTTAATGAATTATTCATTGTCTCTACTAATTTTGGTGCGCTATCATAAGGGTACAGAGATTGGTCTGGATACATTTCTCCAGCACTGTTAGCATCAGCTGCTACTTGCCATCCACTTAAATAAATTGCTTTTAGTCCAGCTTTAGCGTGTTGAACTGCGTGGTTTCCCGAAAGTGATCCCAGGGTGTTAACATAAGGCTCTGGTCCAAGAATATCTAGATCTTCAAATAATTCGTCACCAAGCAACTCTGAAATATTATTTTCAAGATTTAAATCTGATTTGCTTGTTAAATCCGATAAATTTATTTTAAGCTCTTCGCAAACTTTAATTACTAAATCTCCATCAATTTTTCTTTTTCCACTCTCTATTAAGTTTAAATAACTTGGAGAAATACCTATTTGTCCTGCTAGTACGTTGGCTTGAATGCCCAGTTGTCTTCTAAATGCTTTTATTTTAGGACCAATCTTAAGGTTTGG
>CABYFN010000025.1 GCA_902518235.1 uncultured Pelagibacteraceae bacterium
CTACATTAATAGATTTTATTCTTTTGTGTACGATTGGTTTGCTTGGAGGTATTGCTAATTTACTACTTGGACAATCTTACAAACTTTCAGAAGTTTCTTTAGTTACTCCACTTAAGTATTTAAGCTTAGTATTTGCAATTGTATTTGGTTATTTAATTTGGAATGAAATACCATCCTATAAAACTTTATTGGGTTCATTACTTGTAGTGTTATCTTCATTAATTATTTTTAGAAGAGAAATCTATCTGAAAAAAACAAACTTAATTTTTAAAAATGAGTAATCCTCCAATTTATTGGTCAAAGGCAGTAAAGTATCTTTCTAAGGATAAGATAATGAAGAAACTTATTTCTAAATACAAAGATAAAACTTTAACAACAAGAAAGAATATTTTTTTATCTCTATGTAAAAGTATAATAGGACAACAAATAAGTGTTGCAGCAGCAAATTCTGTATTTTTAAAGTTTAAAAAAGAATGTAGAGGAAAGATAAATCCAAAAGTAGTTAATGCCATTAAATCCAGTCGGTTGAAAAAATGCGGTTTAAGCAGACAAAAAGTTAGAGGAATAAAAGAGTTGGCAAAAAAATTTGTAAATAAAACATTTAATCCAAGAGTTATAAAAAAAATGGGAGACGAAGAGGCAATTCTTTATTTATCTGAGTTAAGACAAATAGGTAGATGGTCTGCAGAGATGATATTACTATTTACTTACAATAGATCTAACATATGGCCCGTTCAAGATATTGGTTTACTTAGAGCTATTTCAAACAATTATAGGAAAAGCTATTTACCACCCATGAGCTATGTAAATCGATTAAAAAAGAGGTTCTCTCCATATTGTTCTGTAGCTACTTGGTATTTATGGCGCTCCATTGACGATGAGCCTATACAATATTAAGCACCTTCAACTATCTGATGATGTCTTACAGCATGGCCTTTAATAACATCTAGTGCTTCCTGATATTCAGGGGAATCATAAAATTCTATTGCTGCTTTGTAATCTGGAAATTCAACTACAGTCGTTCTAGGGGAGTTTATTCCCTCATTTGTTCTATTTTTTCCACCCCTAATTATAAATATCCCTGAGTATTTATCTGCAGCAATCTTGGCTTTTACCGCATACTCTTTTAATTTTTCTTCACTATTAATTTTTTCCCATACACAAACTATGTATCCTTTCATAATTCTCCTTCGTCACCATTGTATATTGAAATTTTAATTAATCAAATTTGTTCATGTTCTACTCCTTCAACAATGAACATTATTCTCTTAGTTGTATCCTCTGCATGGGTCCAAGCAGATTTATATTCAGTTGACTCATGACATAATATAGCATCATTGTAAGTTGGAAACTCCCATATTACAGTACGTATAACGTTTGGGCCGCTAAATGACTTTAATTTTCCACCTCTAACTATTGGCTTCCCCCCAAATCTTTTTATTATAGGAACAGCTTTTTCCCCATATTTTTTTAAGTTATCCTGGCTTGAGATTTCTAAGTATAGACTTATCCAATAAGTTTTCATATTAATCCTTTTTTAATTTTTTTATTTATGATACCAAATTTTTATGGCTGATAAATTAATAATTACCTATGATGAATATAAAAAGGTAGTTGAGAAACTTGCTCTTGAAATTGAAAAAAATTATAAGCCTACAGTGCTAGTTGGTATTATGAGAGGTGCTGCTCCAATTATAGATATTTTATCTAGAATTTTTAAATTGCCAACTGCTTATGTTGTAATTCAAAGTTACTCCGGTGATACTGTACAAAATAAACAGGGAGAGCTAATATTTGCAAGAGATATAAGTGCAATTGCAGCTAGTGAGGATTTTAAGAAAGTATTGTTGGTAGATGATTTATCAGACACAGGATTAACACTAAATAAAAGTATAGAGTGGCTTAAAGAATATGAACCTGTTAAAGATCACATAAGTGAAATTAAAACAGCGTGTCTTTGGAAAAAAAAATCATCCACTTTTACACCTGATTTCTGTCCAATTTTATTAGGTAATGATCCATGGATTGTTCAACCATCAGAGTATTATGATGAAATCGATATTGATGGTTTGAAAAAAAAGTATTCTAAATAAAAAAAAGGCCAGACTAAGCTGGCCTTTAATTTTTATTTTTTAATTTATTATTATTGAGGAATATCTCCTTCTACTCCTTTAACGTACACATTCATTCCTGCTAACATTCCATCATCAGCTACTGAACCCTCAGCAACAAGGATGTTTCCTTTTTGGTCATAAATTGGACCGGTAAAAGAGTGAGATTTTCCAGAAGCCAAATCTTTTTGAAGTTGTTCCACTTCTTTAACTAAATCGCTTCCCATTGCAGAATTATATGGAGCCATCGCTACCATTCCTTCTTTTAATCCATGCCAAGTATCTTGTTGTTTCCAAGTACCATCTCTTGCTGCAATTGATCTTTCCACATAGTAAGGTGCCCAATCATCAATAATAGACGTTAATATAGATTTTGGAGCAAATCTTTGCATGTCACTTGCTTGACCAAAAGACCAAACTCCTGCTTTTTCTGCAACCTGAACCGGAGCAGTACTGTCAGTATGTTGCATAATTATATCTGCACCTTGATCAATCAAAGCTTGAGCTGCTTCAGACTCTTTTCCTGGATCATACCAAGTAAAAACCCAAACAATTTTTGTTTTAATATCAGGATTTACTTTTTGAGCAGCTAATGTCATTGCATTTATTCCTCTTATAACCTCAGGAATTGGAAAAGAAGCAATGTATCCAATAGTATTTGTCTTTGTCATCTTTCCAGCCATATGTCCTAATAAAGTTCTACCTTCATAAAATCTTGCAGAATATGTAGAAACATTTGAATGCTCTCTTTTGTAACCAGTTGCATGTTCAAATTTTACATTTGGAAAATCTTTAGCAACCTTGTTTGTTGGATCCATATATCCAAAACTAGTCGTAAAGATTAGGTCGTGACCAGATTGTGCTAATTGTCTTATAACTCTTTCTGCATCAGCACCTTCAGGTACACTTTCTACATAAGTAGTTTTTATTCCCAAAGCTTCCACTGCATTTCTTCCTTCATGGTGTTGGTATGTCCATCCATGGTCTCCAGTTGGACCAACATAAACAAAACCAACTTTAAATTCTGCATTTACATTTAAGCTAAAGCCAAGCAAAAATAATACAGAAATTAAACATCTTAAAAATAGTTTATACATTTGATTTCCCCTTTAAATTTAATTTTGTGATACTACAAACTAGTCAATATTCTAATAAAAAAAAATATTTATTTTGGAATAGCTAACATCACTTTTCCTTATAGAAGATTTGTCCCAGTGAAGTTGGTGTATTCAGTTTTATTTTTCTACTATCGCGAGAAATTACAACTAAAACTATTATTGTCATGATGTAAGGTAATGCACTTAATAATTGAACTGGAATTCTTAAGCCTATTGCCTGCATATGCAATTGTAAAATTGTAATTCCACCAAATATTAATGCACCTATAAGAACTTTAATTGGACTCCATGTTGCAAAAACTACTAAAGCTAGTGCAATCCATCCTCTGCCACCAGTCATATTCTCAATCCACTGGGGAGTGTATATTAGTGATAGGTACGCCCCAGCCAATCCACACATTGCACCTCCATATAGAATGCAACTATATCTTACTAATGTAACATTAATCCCTTGATTAGATGCTGAGGTTGGCGAATCCCCAACGGCTCTGATAATCAAACCAGTTTTAGTCTTCTTTAAAAAATAATTTGTCATAAAAGGTAATCCAAATGCAAAATATAATATGATTGAGTGACCAAAGAATATTGGACCCAAAAACGGAATACTTTCTTTTAAATTAATGAATAATAAGGGAAATTCCTTTCCTGGAATTCCAACGAAATTCTTACCTATCATTGCTGACATTCCAATACCAAAGATAGTTAGTGCAAGACCTGTAGCTACGTGATTTGTGAGAAGTGATTGGGTAAGCAATCCAAAAATAAGAGATATAATTAAACCTGATAGCATAGAGCCTACTACTGCAAAAAATAAATTATCAGTCACTACCATTAAAGCAAATCCAGAGATTGCTCCAATTATCATCATTCCTTCAACCCCAAGATTTAAAACACCAGATCTTTCAGTTATTAATTCCCCAGATGCAGCAAGTATCAATGGAACTGATGATGCCATGATGGCACCAATTAAAATACCTATAAAATTTAAATCAATGCTCATTTTTTTTTAAACCTAAAAATTTTATTTTAAAAAATAATAAATAATCGGACCCAAGAAGAAAAAATAAAATCATTCCTTGAAAAACTTGACCTGTATATTTTGGTACTTGCAAAAATATCTGAGCTGTTTCTGCTCCTAAATATGTCAGAGCAACAATTAGAGATGCAAAAATAATTCCAACTGGATTTAGTCTTCCTAAAAAAGCAACAATTATTGCCGTAAAGCCATAATCAGGAGAAATATTTCTATGTAATTGTCCTATTGGCCCAGTTATCTCTCCTACACCTGCAAGACCAGCACATGCTCCACTAATCATAAAAACAATAATAATCATTGTCTTACCTTTGAACCCTGCATATTTTGCAGTTTTTAAACTTAAGCCTGAAACTTTTATTTGAAAACCTAAATAAGTTTTGTACAAAATAAGCCAACTTAAGAATACAGTGATAAGTGTGATAAATATTCCAGCATGAATTCTTAAACCGTCAAATAAAATTGGCATTCTTGCAGACTCACTAAATTGTCTTGTTTCTGGAAAATTAAAACCTTCTGGATTGCTCCAAGGACCAACCACTAAATAATCTAATAATAATTTTGCAACATAAACCAGCATTAAGCTGACTAAAATTTCATTAGTGTTAAAATAGGTTTTTAAAATTGCTGGTATCATTGCAAATAACATCCCACCAATTGCTCCAGATAAAATAATTATTGGTAAAATATAAAATCCATCATGATTATAAAATAACAAAGCAACTCCGCCGCCGACTATCCCACCAAAAATAAGCTGACCTTCTGCACCGATATTCCAATTATTACTTTTAAAACAAAAAGATAAACCTATCGCTATTAAACAAAGTGGTGTAGCTTTTACCAAAAGTTCACTTAATCCGTATAAATCCGAAATAGGGGTAATAAAAAAAAATTTTAAAGCCTCAATAGGATTAAACCCCAAAATATAAAATATAATCCCACCACCAATCAATGTGAGAAAAATGGCTAAAATTGGTGTTAAAAAGTAAATTGATCGAGATAAATCGTTACGCTTTTCAATTTTAATCAATTGAACCTCCTCCCATCAAAATACCTAATTTTTCTGCAGTAACTGTATCTGCATTCATTATTTTAGATAGTTTGCCTTTATAAATTACACAAATGCGGTCACTTAATTTTAATAGTTCATCGTTATCAGTAGAAATTAATATTGATGATTTTCCTTGTTCATTAATTTGAATTAATGTTTCATGAATGTAGTTGATCGCACCAACATCAAGGCCCCATGTGGGGTTAAAACATACCAATAATTCAGGTGAAGTTATTAATTCTCTTCCAATAATTAATTTTTGAAGATTTCCGCCAGATAAAAATTGACTTTTTAATTCAACATTGTCTGTATTAACAGAAAAATTAGAAAGTATCTTCTTGGAGTGTTCTTTTATTTTCTTTTCATTCACTAAACCTTTTTCAAAAAAGTTTGATGATTTAAAATTGTTTAATGCAACATTTTCATATATTTTTAACTCAGGAACTGCAGCTTGAGAGATACGATCTTCTGGTGAAAAAGCCATAAGGTATTCTCTTCTTTCTCTAGGATTCAACTTACCAATTTCTTTATTTCTAAACATTATAGAAGTACCTTCGGTAATTATTTCTCCACTCAGTATTTGAAATAATTCATTTTGTCCATTTCCTGAAATTCCAGCAATACCTAAACACTCTCCTTTTTTTAAAGAAAGGTTTAAATTATTTAAGTTTGTTTCATATGGGTCGTCACTTTTAAAATTTAAATTTGAGATTTTTAAAATTTCCTCACTATTTTTAAAATTATTAATTTTTTTTTTAATAGTATTTAAATTTTCACCTACCATTTTATTAGCTAAACTCTCAATTTTTTCATCAATCGTATTACTAACCGAAACTACTTTGCCTTTTCTCATTACAGCTACTTCATCACAAAGTGACAAAACTTCTTTTAATTTGTGAGTAATATAAATAATTAAAATTCCATCCTTAGAAAATTGTTTTAAAGAAATAAATAAATCATCGGTTTCTTGTTCAGTTAAAACTGATGTAGGTTCATCCATAATCAATACTTTTGGATTTCTAATTAAACACCTTATAATTTCTACTTTCTGTTTTTGACCTGCTGATAAATTTAGAACTGGAATATCTAGATCAATTTTAAAATTGTACTTTTTTAATATATCGTTGACTAAAACTCTTAGGTCTTCATCTTTTTTGTCACTATCGATGCTTAAATTTTCAAATACTGATAAAGTCTCGAAAAGGTTGAAATGTTGAAAAACCATTCCAATATTATTTTTTTTGGCATCTAGTGGAGAGTTAAGTTTAATGCTTTCATTATTTAAAAAAACTTTGCCCTCATCAGGTTTTACTACTCCAGACAAGATTTTAACTAGCGTAGATTTTCCAGCACCATTTTCTCCTAATAATGCATATATTTTTCCACTTTCAAATTCTAATGATACCTTATCGTTTGCAATACATCCTGGATAAATTTTTGAAATTTTTGATACTTTAAGTTGTGTGTTCATTAGAATCGGTTTGACAGTAATAAAAATAAAGAATTAAGTAATATAAATACATTATATTTGTCTAATTTTGATGGAAAACTTATTTTTTTTTCAACTTTTAAGTTAATCTTTTGTCACATTTCAGTATTATAAATAAATCATGAAAATAAGATTCGCTATTACATTAATATCAATACTTTTTTTTACTGCAGGTTGTCAAACTATTCAGAATAAAACTGACGAGGTTGTAGAAAAGGAAAATAAAAAATATGGTTTATTTGTTGGTGGAAATGTCAATAAAATGAAGTTAGAATTAGGGGCTCCCAACGAAGATATGGTCAATGATATTGGCAATGAAGTTTTAATTTATAAAACAAAAAAATACGGTGTGCCCTGTGAAAGAAGATTTGAAGTCAATGCTGGCGGAACTATTATTGCTTTCAGTTCTAGTGGATGTTTTTAAACTTGTGGGGCGAACCCCACAAGCAAGGTTAAACTTTATTACTTAATATCAATAAGTCTTTTTTTCTTGTGATCTGGTAAAATTCTTTCACAAGCAATTGTCAATAGACCATCCTTAAGTTCAGCTCCATTTACTTTTACATCATCTGCAATAGTAAAAGATCTCGCGAATTGTCTTTGTGATATTCCTTTGTGAATTATTTCGCCATTTACATTTTGATCTTCAGACTTATTAAGCTGTTTAGTTCTCACAGTTAATATATTATCTTCGAACTCAACCTCGACATCTTTTTTATTAAAACCAGCCAAAGCAACTTCTATTGAATAGTTGTCTTTACCAGTCTTTCTTATGTTATATGGTGGATAATTTGATTGCATTGTCATGCCACCGTTACCAAGCATACTTTCGAATTGGTCAAACATATCGTCGAAACCAATTGAAAACGGTCTTAGTGAGTTAAAGATAGATAGATCCTTACTTGTCATATTTACTCCTTTTTTAGCAAGTTAATTTATGTAAGCCCCATTAGGCGACTTACTGTTTACATATGGTGATTAAATGTAAAAATTCAATACGAGATTATTTAAATTTTTTCAGCAATTTTTAAAGCAAAAGCATAATCAACAGCTATTTCCTCAATTGCACCATCTCTGCCAGATTTTCCTCCATGACCAGCGTTCATCTCTGTTTTTAATAATAATAAATTATTATCTGTTTTATGGTCCCTTAGTTTTGCAGTAAATTTTGCTGGTTCGTCAAACAGAACTCTATTGTCACTAAGACTAGTAGTGATTAAAATATTTGGATAATCCATTTTTTTAATATTGTTGTAAGGAGCGTATGAGTAAATATAGTCAAAATGATCTTTGTTATCTTTAGCATTTCCAAATTCATCAAATTCTCCAATAGTTAATGGTAGAGAATGGTCAAGGTTAGTAGTTAAGGAGTCTACAAACGGCACAGCCATTATTAACCCTAAAAATAGCTCAGGTGCTGCATTTACAACTGCCCCCATCAATAACCCTCCTGCTGAACCACCCATACCTATAATTTTTCCTTTAGAAGTGTATTTTTTTTCAATCAAGAATTTTCCAACAGCAATATAATCTTCAAATGTATTTTTTTTGTTTAAAAGTTTCCCTTCCTTCCACCATTTCATTCCTCTTTCCATTCCTCCCCTTATATGTGCTGTAACCCAAATTATATTTCTATCAATTAGGCTTAGTCGTGTAGATGAAAAACCAGGAGAAATTGAATTCCCATAAGACCCATAGCCATATAGTAGAAGGTTTGATGATCCATCCAGAATTGTATCCTTATGTCGTGTTATAGTTATTGGCACCATTCTTCCATCATGAGATGGGCATTCAATACGTTCAACCACATAATCATTTGAATTATGTCCAGAAGGAATTTCTTGCTCCTTAACAAGTTTTTTTTCTTTTGATTTTAAATTATACAGATAAGTCCTTCCTGGTGTTTTAGGGGAAGAATATGATAAATATACATTGTCCGTATTTTTGTCTTTTTGTATCAATGATATACTTGGCACAATTACTTTTTCATCACTAAAAATTATCTCTTCCTCTTTATTTGTCCTCGGATCACGTAAAAATATTTTTCCAAGTGCATTAGATGTTTCAGATCTAATTATCCAATTACTTAAAAATACTAAACCTCCTATTAACACCTCATCTTTTGCATTAATGAATGGCTCCCATTTTTGTTCAGCTAAATCAGTACATCTATCAATTTTAAAATCCTCAGCATTCTCATTGGTATGTTTATAAAAGTAGTTATCCCAAGAATTTACTGAGTAAATTATACCTCTTTTTCTCTTTTGGATTAATTTGGGATTTGGATTATTTTCGTCAACTCTAAAGTAATATTGTTCCGAGGTGTTATGATCAGAACTTGTAATCATAAAATATTTTTCATCTGAACTTAAGCCAATACCAACAGTAAATGCCTCACTTTTTTCTTCAAAGATCAATAAATCATCTTTTGTTGCTGCTCCAATTTTGTGTCTATAAATAGTTCTAGGCCTGTGATGTTCGTCTAATTTTGAATAAAATATATATTTATCAT
>CABYFN010000026.1 GCA_902518235.1 uncultured Pelagibacteraceae bacterium
TCATAAAATCAATTTAGATAGCATTTGTAAAAACATTTTGAACATCATCATCTTCTTCTAAAATTTCTAAAAAACTTATCATTTTTTCTTTATCTTCTTCATTTAAATTGATTTTATTTATAGGTACCCATTCAATTTCAGTTGATATAAAATTAGCAATTTCTTTTTCCAATAAATTTTTTACATCATATATCTCATCGTTATTTGTATGAACCTCATAATAATTATCATGAAATATACAATCATTAGCCCCAGCATCAGTTGCTAAGTTGAAAACTTTTTCCTCATCGATTTCTTCTTTGTTAATTTTTATAACACCTAGTTGTAGAAAATTATGTGATGCCGAACCTTGTGTACCAAGTCCACCTCCATGTTTTTGAAAAATTGTTCTAATATTTGAGGCAGTTCTATTTTTATTATCAGTTAAAGTAATTACTATTATCGCTGTTTTTGCAGGTCCAAATCCTTCATATCTTATATTTTCAAAGTTAGAGTCTGCCGCTATTGATGATTTATCTATGGCTCTTTCAATATTATCTTTGGGCATGTTAGCAGATCTAGCAGCCTGAATTGCAGATCTTAATCTTGAGTTCATGTCTGGATTTTTATCTCCAAGTTTTGCAGCAACTGTAATTTCCCTTGATAGTTTTGAAAAAATAGCCGATCTTTGTTTGTCTGCCTTTCCTTTTTTATGTTTAATACCTGCCCAATGGGAATGACCTGCCATGATTTAATTGTCTTTCTGAAGTTGACCACCAAATATAAACTGACTAATATTTAATGCCAAACCATTTTTTGGATTAGCTTGAATAATTGCTCCACAAAGTGAAGCCTCCCCTTCAGCAGGAAAGTGTTTTTTGGAGTCTCTTCTATAAAACCTATTAATAGAATTTTCGGCATTCATCCCAATCACTGAGTTATAATCACCACACATTCCTGCATCTGTTAAATATGCAGTTCCCTTATTTAGAACTCTTCCATCGTTTGTAGGTACATGAGTATGAGTACCTACGACAAATGTGGCATGACCATCAAATACATGGCCAATAGCCATTTTTTCACTTGTAATTTCACCATGAAAATCAACTATGAGAAAGTCATATTTTTCTTTTTTTGAATTTTGATCTAAAAATTCTTTACTCTTTATAAAGACATCATCACACTTTTTCATAAAAACATTTCCCATTAAATTTAATACACCTACTTTATAACCGCCAATAGAATCATAAATACCAAACCCATTCCCTGGCGCGTCATTTGACAAATTTAAAGGTCTTAACAGCCTATTTTGTTTTTTTATAAATTCGAATGTTTCCTTCTGGTCCCAAACATGGTTTCCAGTTGTAATTACATCAACTCCGCAACTTAGCAATTCATTAACAATATTTTCAGTAATACCGATACCTTCTTTTGCTGCATTTTCACCATTAACAACAACAAAGTTTATTTTATTTGATTTTACAATGTTAGGTAAAAAGTTTTTTACTGCACTACAACCACTGTTTCCAACTATATCTCCTAAAAATAAAATATTCATTTCACAATTCCTTTGTTTGTTAAAATAATATCTAACTTTTGATCAAATTCATTAGTTGGTATTTTTAAAGTTTCTTGAAATGAAAAAGCAAATCCAACTGTTACCATTTTTTTTATTTTTATAACTTTACTTATATATCTATCATAAAACCCACCACCATATCCTAATCTAAATTTATTCTTATCAAATCCTACAAGGGGAACAATTAAAACATCTGGGTAGACTTTTTTCTTGGCGAAAGGTTCGGGTATACCTAGATTGCTCACTTTGAGTGAGTCTTTAAAAGACCATTCATAGAAATTCATATTATTTTTTCTCTCTATAACTGGTAATGATATTTTATAGTTATCTTTTTCTAACTTTTCTAATATATCTAAACATCCAATCTCGCTGTTGACTGGATAATAACCACCAAAATTAATTTTATTTTTTAAATTAAGTTTTTTTAAAATTTTTTTAAATTGAATAAAAGTTATACTTTTTTTTTTAAAATTAGTTTTTCTTAAATTAAGTAATTTTTTTCTTAAATCTTTCTTATACACTTTAATTATTGGGTCTGAGTGTCCGGATCATTTCTTCTGATAAAATTTTCCAACTCGAGAGTGGTCTTATCAACTAAAGATTCATAATCGTTAAGATTATTTTCGATTTCATTCTTTAAATTATCCTGGTTTTTACTTAATTCAGAAATCTCTATTTCTTTTAAATCTCTATAATTATATACTAATGATTTAAGTTCTTTAAATTTCTCAGTAATTTTATTTATTTCTTTTTTTTGAGTATCAATTTTTTTTTTTATCTCGTAATATTCATCTAAAACAGAAATAGAAGTTATCAGTAAAAGCTTACTTTCTCCTATATTTCCTAGAGAATTTTTAAGATCGCTAAACTTTTCGTTTAAATAAAGAGCTAATTCCTCTAAATGTTCTTCTTGTCCGTCTTCACATGATAACAAAAATTCTTTTCCATTAAATTTAATATTTACATTTGCCATTTGTCAATTTCATCCATCAGATTATCTGTTTCTTGGTTTAATTCATCAATTTTTTCAGAAAATTGATCTTCTTTCTTTTTTTCCTCAATTTCCTTTTTTTTAAAATCATCAAATTTTTGTTTAAGCATCTGGTTTTCTTGCTGAAGTGTATTGTACCTTTGTTCAATTTCTTTTTTTTCAATTTCTAATTGATTTTTTTGGTTTGACAGATTTTCTAACTCCAGAATTTTATCTGGTTTTATATTCTCAAGATTTTTTAATTTATCCAAAATTTCTAATAGTTTTTTTTCTTTTTCACTAATTGATTTCATATATATATCTATATTAATAAATTGATTCATCTAAGTCTACAAAGGATAAATTTTGAAAAAAATAAATAAGAACTTATCTAACTCTATACGTGCTCTTTCAATGGATGCTGTGCAAAAAGCTAATTCTGGGCACCCAGGTATGCCAATGGGAATGGCTGACGTATCTACAATACTTTTCAAATATTTTCTAAAATTTAATCCAAAAAATCCCAGCTGGATTAATAGAGATAGATTCGTTTTATCTGCTGGTCATGGATCAATGTTGCTTTACTCTTTACTTTACTTAACAGGTTACAAAAGTGTTAAATTAAATGACATTAAGAATTTTAGACAAATTAACTCTATTTGCGCAGGTCATCCTGAGTATGTTGAAAACTCAGGTATTGAAACAACAACAGGTCCTTTGGGGCAAGGAATTTCTAATGCAGTAGGTTTTGCATTAGCAGAAGAAATTTTGAAAAAGAAAATTGGCAAAGATATTATAAATCATAAAACTTATGTAATTGCAGGAGATGGTTGTCTAATGGAAGGCATAAGTCACGAAGCTATGAGCTTAGCTGGACATCTAAAACTTAAAAATTTAATAATGTTATTTGATAATAACTCTATATCTATCGATGGACCAACAAGTTTAGCAGTTTCAGACAATTTTAAGAAAAGGTTTGAAAGTTATGGTTGGGATTACATTGAAATTAATGGTCATAAAGAAAACGAAATATTTAATGCTCTTAAAAAAATTCAAAATGCGAAAAAACCGACAGTTATCTCATGCAAAACTAAAATTGGTTATGGATCACCAAATAAATCTGGAAAAGCTTCTTCACATGGAAGTCCACTTGGTGTTGAAGAGATTGAATTGGTGCGTAAGAGATTAGGTTGGAATTATAAGCCATTTCAAATTCCCAAAAATATATTGGGTATTTGGAGAAAAATCGGAAAAAAAGGAGAAAAAATTGAAAATAGATGGAACAAAATTTATAGGAAGAAAAAAAATAAAATAAATAAATTTTTCAAAAATGATTTTATAAAATCTGCGATGAATGAAAAAAAAATAGCATTAAAAGATAATAAAAGTCTTGCCTCAAGAAAATCCTCTGAATCAATTATTAGCTCTCTTGTGGAAAAAAGTAACACACTTATTGGTGGATCAGCAGATCTTGCTGGATCAAATAATACTAAAACACAACATCATAAAATAATAAAACCAGGAAATTTTGATGGAAACTATATTCATTACGGTGTTAGAGAACATGCCATGTGTGGAATTATGAATGGACTATCTTTACACAGCAAGTTTATACCTTATGGTGGAACTTTTTTGATTTTTTCAGATTATTGTAAACCATCTATAAGATTGGCAGCAATGATGAAACAACAAGTTATATATGTGATGACACATGACTCTATTGGACTTGGCGAGGATGGACCAACACACCAACCTATTGAACAATTATCTGGATTAAGATCAATACCAAACCTTAATGTTTTTAGACCTGCAGATAGATTGGAAACTATTGAATGTTGGGAGCATGCTTTAAAGAGCTCTAAAACACCAAGTATTCTATCTTTAACCAGACAAAACCTTAATCCCATAAGAAATAAATATTCAAATACTAACAAGTGCTCATTAGGAGCATATGAAGTTTTAAGAACAAACAAAAAAATAAAATTGACTATTTTAGCAAGTGGTTCTGAAGTAAACTTAGCTATAGAAGTCAGCCATAAATTAGCCAAAGAGAGGATATACTCAAAAGTTATATCAGTACCATGTATGGAGCTTTTTGACTCACAACCAGGTAAATATAAAAATAAAGTTTTAAATGAAACAAAATTAAAAATATCAATCGAAGCAGGATCAAGCGACTGTTGGAAAAAATACGTAGGTGATTTTGGAATGAATTTTGGAATTGATGTATTTGGAAAAAGTGCTCCCTATAAAGATATTTATAAATATTTTGGGCTAATATCCGCAAATATTGTAGGTAAATTAAAGAAAGAAATAAAAAACTAAAAATGACTATTAAAATTGGAATTAATGGGATGGGTAGAATTGGCCGTATGGTGGTTAGATCAATTTTTGAAAAGCAAAATAAAAATTTAAAAATTAGTCACATAAACAATAGATCTAATGCAGAAGCTACTTGTAAATTAATAAAATATGACTCTATTCATGGAAAATTTAATGCAGATGTAAAATTTAATGAAAATGAATTAATAATTAATAAAAATAACATTACATTTTCACAAGAATCTAAAATCGATAATATTGATTGGAAAAAATACCATGTTGACTATGTTTTTGAGTGTACTGGTAAATTTAATTCAAAAGAAAAATTACTTACACACATTAAAAATGGAGCAAAGAAAGTAATTGTTTCAGCTCCATGTAAAAATGCAGACAAAACAATTGTGTTTGGGGTAAATGAAAATATTATATCAAAGGATGATAAAATAATATCTGCTGCCTCATGTACAACTAATTGTTTAGCTCCAGTCGTGAATGTCCTTAATAATAATTTTGAAATCGAAAAAGGTTTCATGACTACCATTCATGCTTTTACTAGTGATCAAAGAATTTTGGACAATTCTCATAAAGACCCGAGACGAGCACGAGCTGCAAGCCAGTCAATTGTTCCAACATCAACTGGGGCATCAAAAGCAATAGGTGAGATAATTCCAAGCCTAAAAGGTAAATTAGAAGGGATTGCAATGAGAGTCCCAACTCCTAATGTGTCGCTTGTCGAGTTGATATTCTGTTCAAAAAAAGAAATTAACATTAAAAAAATTAATGATGCTTTCGAAACTGCCTCTAAAAATGAATTAAATAAAATTTTAGAAGTAACTCATGAGAAACTGGTTTCGATTGATTTTAATCATCATTCTGCGTCAGCAATTGTAGATGCCTCTTTAACAAATGTGGTTGGAACTAAAATGGGTAAAATTTCTGCTTGGTATGATAATGAATGGGGTTTTTCCAATAGAATGTGCGATATAGCCGAGAATTTGAATAAAATCTCTTAATGAGAAGTATATTAAACGAAAGAAATCTTAATAATAAAAAAATATTACTTAGATTAGACTTAAATGTTCCCTTTAAAAATGGAAAAATAAGTGACTCAACAAGAATTGATAAAATTCTGCCCACATTGAAATTTTTAATACAACAAAAAACTAAAATAATAATCCTATCACATGTAGGAAGGCCAAAAGGAAAAATAGTAAAAGAGTTGTCCTTAAAACCAATATGTGAAGATTTGAAAAAAAAATTAAATGTAAGCATAAAACTAATAACAAAAAATATTTATGAAATAAAAAATAAAGATTACTTTGAGAAATTTGGTGAAGAAATTCTTATTTTAGAAAATATAAGGTTTTATGTTGAAGAGGAAAAAAATGATAATAAATTTGCAAAACACTTAGCAAGTTTAGGGGATATTTATGTGAATGACGCATTTTCATGCTCTCATAGAGCACATGCATCTATTTATCAAATTTCTCAATATTTGCCTTCTTACTCTGGACTTCAACTTGATTTAGAGGTGGCAGCTCTTAATAAAATTACTGCTGAAATAACAAAACCAATAACATGTATAATTGGAGGTTCTAAAATTTCGACTAAAATAGATATTATCAAAAATTTAATACCAAAGTTCGATAATATTATAATTGTTGGAGGAATGGCTAATAATTTTATTGAATTTTTTGGAAATAATATTGGAAAATCAATAAAAGAAAAAAATTGTCATGAAATAGTTGATGAAATTATTTCACTTTCAGAAAAAAATGAGTGTAAGATAATTTATCCTGATGATGTACTTGTATCTAAATATTTAAATGGATCACCTGTGAATAAAGAATTAAATCAAATCTTACCTGATGAGATGATTTTAGATATTGGACCAAAAACAATTAATAAAATAGTAGATATAATTGATGATAGTAAAACTATATTATGGAATGGACCCGCTGGTTATTTTGAAAATCCAAATTTTGCTAATGGAAGTATTAAAATAGCCAAAAAAATAGTTGAAAATAATAAATCAAGCAAACTTTTTTCTGTTGTGGGCGGTGGTGATACTGTTTCATTATTAAATAGCTTAAAAATTGTTGGTAATTTTAATTTTGTTTCAACTGCGGGCGGAGCTTTTCTAGAATATCTTGAAGGAAAAAAGCTACCTGGTATAACTGCTTTAAATTGATATGTCAGAACTCAATAAAATTGCGCTTAAAATAATATCTAATGGCAAAGGTATCCTTGCAGCAGATGAAAGTAACGGAACCATGACAAAAAGACTTGAGGCAGTGAATGTGACCTCAACACCAGAAAATAGACTTTTATTTAGAGAAACACTATTTTCATCTGAAAGCATGAAGAAATACATAGGTGGCGTAATTCTTTATGATGAGACAATAAATCAAACAACAAATTTTGGAAAATCAATCCCTGATTTAATTTCTTCATCAGGTGCGATACCTGGGATAAAAGTTGATTCAGGTGCAAAAAGTTTGGCAAATTCTCCTGAGGAAAAAATAACTGAGGGCTTAGATGGACTTAGAGAAAGATTAAATAAATACTATGATCTTGGAGCAAGATTTACAAAATGGAGAGGTGTTTATAATATAAGTAATAAATATCCAAGCAAACTTGCTATTAATAGTAATGCGCACGCGTTATCACGCTATTCTGCTTTAGTCCAAGAAAGTAAAATGGTGCCAATAGTCGAACCAGAAGTATTGATGGAGGGTAACCACTCTGCTGACCTTTGTTTCAAAAAAACGTCAGAAGTTATTGAGAAATGTTTTGAAGAATTAATATTGCATAAAGTTGATCTTTCAGGAATTATCTTAAAACCAAATATGATATTACCTGGTAACCAATCAAAAGATAAAATATCTAATGAGGAAATTTCACAAAAAACAATAGAATGTCTAAAAAACTCAGTACCAAGCGAAGTACCAGGAATTGCGTTTTTATCGGGAGGTCAATCAGAAATAGAGGCAACCGAAAATTTAAATTTAATAAATCAAAATAATAATACTAAATTTATAATGACTTATTCATACGGAAGAGCTCTACAACAAAGTGCTCTGAGGATTTGGTCGAAAAATATTAAAGATATTAAAGTAACTCAAAATACTTTTAATCATAGGGCTAAAATGTGCTCTCTAGCCGCTCAAGGAAAATGGTCAAACGAACTTGAAAATAAATAATAAAAAATTTATTTATCTTATTTCTCCAAATAAAATATCTAAAAATTTCTATAAAGATCTGAGGTCAGTTCTTAAAACAAATAAAGTGGGAATTTTTCAAATGAGATTAAAAAAATATTCACTTAGACAAAAAATATTAATTGGTAAGAAAATTAAAAATATCTGTGAGTCAACTAAAGTATGTTTTTTAGTAAATGATGATCCTTGGCTTGCAAAAAAACTTGATGCTGATGGTTGTCATTTGGGTCAAAATGATATGAAAATTAAAGAAGCCCGTGATATCATCGGAAATAAGATAATTGGTATTACTTGTCATAACTCAATTAAACTTGCTAAAATAGCAATTAAATCAAATGCTAATTACTTGGCTTTTGGGGCTTTCAATGCAACAAAAACAAAAAAAACAAAATATCAAGCAACTTTAAAGATTTTAAAAAAAGTAAATAAAATAACCAACATACCCATTGTAGCTATTGGTGGAATT
>CABYFN010000027.1 GCA_902518235.1 uncultured Pelagibacteraceae bacterium
TTCTTTAAATTTATTTTTTCTTTGTTATCCATCTCAGCAAATGCTGCATCAAGTCTAGCTACAATGTTATTTTGTTCTGTTAATGATTTTGGATACGATATTTTAAACAATCTAAATTGTTTCACATCTAGATTTTTTTGGGCCGTTCCTTTACCAAGTCTATAAATTGAATCATTTAAGGTTATTATAATTTTATCTAAATATAGTTGAGATAATTCATTTGTTTTCGCAGACAGTGTTAATCCACTATCATTTAGAAAAAAGTCTCCTTTAACAAAACGTGTACATTTTTCTGACATGGCAAATCGGGCGATAACAACTCTGTTATTTCGATTTGTTTTATCTATAAAAAATGTTTCACCACCTCCACCATATACTGGATAGATTTTACCCCCATCCTTTTTTCTAGTAACCCTAGTTCCGTACTCCACATTACATAGCTCATCTATAGTTGAGGTTTTTATTTTCACAAAAGTTCCTTTATAGATTTAAGTATTTTGGAAGATTGTTTATCAAGCTCATCTATTTCATATATAATTTGTTCAGGTGTTCGATTATCTATTTCCTCAATTATATTTGGGTTTTGAACACCTAAGTCTAGAGTTTCTTTATTAATTTTTTCTATATCTATTAACCAACTATTATCACTCTGCCCTTGTGTTTTGGCTAATTTTATAAAATCAACTAAATCATTCTCATTTAATGAATTAGTTTTACCCATGTTTCTTCCAACATTAAGTTGATAGTACCAAAGCTTCTTACTTGGTTTTCCTTTTTCAAAAAATAACACAACCGTTTGAACACCTGTACCTAGAAAAGTTCCCTTAGGTAAGTCAAGGATTGTAAATAAATTACATTCTTCAAGTAATTGTCTTCTAAGAGCTACACTTGCTTTGTCAGTATTGCTTAAGAAAGTATTCTTAATAACAACACCACATCTTCCACCTACTTTAAGTTTTTTTATAAAGTGCTGAAGGAATAGGTATGCAGTCTCTCCTGTTTTAATAGGAAAATTTTCTTGTATGTTTGCTTTTTCTTTTCCACCAAATGGTGGGTTGGCAAGAATAACATCAACTCTATCTTTGTTTTGTATCTCCTGAATATTAATCTCTAAAGTATTTTGATGAATAATATTAGGGCTTTCGATTCCATGCAGTATCATATTCATAATTCCTATGATGTAAGCTAAAGTTTTCTTTTCAGCACCATAGAATGTTTTAGTTTGAAGGTTCTTAAGTTCAGTTGTTGTTAAAGACTTTGATTGACTCATATGTTCAAATGCTTCAACTAAAAATCCAGCACTACCAACCGCACCATCATAAACAGTCTCTCCAACCTTAGGGTCTATGACTTTAATAATAGATTTAATTAATGGTCTTGGGGTGTAATATTCACCACCATTACGACCAGCATTTCCCATGTTCTTAATCTTTTCTTCATATAAAGCACTTAGCTCATGCTTTTGTTCATTGCTTTGAAACTGAAGATTATCTACTTCATTAACAACATCTCTTAATGTGTATCCATCTTGTAGTTTATTTTTAAGCTCAGAGAATATTTCACCAATTTTATATTCAAGTGTATCAAAACTTTCAGCACTGTTTCTAAATGAAGAAAGATAAGGAAACAGTTTTTCATCAACAAATTTCTTTAAGTCTGGACCTGTTAGTGTTTTGTTAAAATCTACTTTACCAGCTTTGTCTTTAACAACAGCCCAAGTAGACCACTGAAATTCTTTATCGAGGGTAGGTTTAAACTTTTTGTTTTCTAATTTAGCTTTAGTTTCTTTATCTTTTTCATAATCATCTAACCACTTAAGGAATAGTATCCATGATGATTGTTCAGCATAATCAAGCTCTGTGCTACAACCAGAGTCTTTCCAAAGTATATCATCAATGTTTTTAAAGGTTTGCTCGAACATATTAATCTGGTTTACAGAGTAATCTATTTGTGACTTTTTTGTAACATTAAATATTTATTTTCATTTAGCGTTCTTAAATGCAGAACCACTTGTATAATATATATAAGACCCTCCAGGGGGTGAAACATATAAGTAGATATAGAAATTATTCTCTGGAACAGTCCAGCAATATAACAACTCCACATATCACCTTAGCAGAGCCTCCTTCACCTGGTTTACATCTATACTTAGATAATTTGAGTAAGTAATATATACATACCCTATACCCCCATGATGGCACATCGTGTACCTTTTGTTAATTAAGCTTATCAATTAGATTATTAATCTTAAGGTGAGTGTATCTCATTAACTGTCTTACATCCTTATGACCTGAGATTAAACTAACCTCAGGGATAGATAATCCCTTTTCAAAGAACCTCGATATTGCTTCATGTCTTAAGTCATGAAAATGTAAATTAACAATACCAGCTCTCATAGTCATCCTATACCAATTAAGTCTTACGGCATTAGAGCTAATAGAGTAGGGAAGAATAGATTTGTTTATTATTGATTTTACTTTTTTAGTTAGTGGTATTTTTCTAGGACTATTATTTTTAGTATCAGATAAATAAATACAGTTATCTTTAATATCATTATTAGTAATAGATAATATTTCACTCTTTCTCATACCTGTTTCAATAGCAAGCTCAATAATATTGTTCATATTCCTGTTTTTAAAATTATGATTTAGAATATATTTAAGCTCATTATCGCTTAACCTGCGCTCTCTAGGAGGGTTACATTTAGGTTTTTGTATGTTTGTTAATGGATTGTGTGTTATGGGATAGCACCATTGTTTAATAGCAGTATTATAAATATGGTGTAGTAAACTTAAATCATAGGCGCAAGTCCTATTACCATCTTTAAGTCTATTGTTTTTATACTCAATGAAGTCTTTAGTATTTAGTTGATATATTTTTTGTAAGACTATGCTTTCCTTCAATATTCTAATAAGTCTTTGTTTTTCTCTAATGTGTCCTTTTTTAAAAGGGCTTATTTCATCGATGTATTTATTTATTAAATCTCTTAGTGATAAATTTTTACTTAATGCTTCAAGTTTATTACCAAGTAGAATTTTGTTTTCATGGTAAATTCCCCATCTTCTAGCATGGTTTAATTGCCTGAAGGTTTTTGTTATTTTTTGTCCTTGAACTCTTACTTGAACTTGGTATTTTCCTTGACGTTTTCTAATTGAAGACATATTTTCCTCCTGTTTAGTGTGACAGGCTTGTGACAATAGTCTTTACATGATAACAAAAACTAAGTATGGCGGGGTAGCTCAGTTGGTTAGAGCGCGGGACTCATAAGCCCGAGGTCAGTGGTTCGATCCCACTTCCCGCTACCAAAATCAATCAAATTTTTTCAAAAAATTTGGGTCTAAATATTTAATCCAGTTTTCGAATGCTTCATTAACTCTTTGATCTTCCATTAAAGATAACATAGCTAATTCACCTAATAATTCAAATGCTTCTCCAAAGGCGTCAACACCTTCATAATTTAGAACATCCTTGGTTTCTTGAAAACAAACAGAACCTAAAATATATTGCATATAATCAGCTACTGCAATTTCGTGATTTCTAACTTTATCTGAACTAATTTGAAATTCAGTACTAAGTGCGGAATGTTGAGCTATGACTGAAAAAACCCATCTAACCAAAACAATTTTGTCTCTTTCAGTAGTTTTTTGCATTAAGCAATTAGCAAATCTATCAGAGTATTGCCCAGCTAATGAGTGAGTCTGAAAAAATAAAAAAAAAATTAAAATTTGTAATATTTTTTTCATAATTCAACTATCTATTAGTGTCCAGGAAAGTCCATTAAATTTTCAACCTTATAGCCATTTTTTAAAAGGTTTTCACAACCACCTAAATCAAAAAGATTAATTACAAATATAAAAGCTGCAACTTTACCTTTAGAAATTTCTATAAGTTTTGCAGCTGCTTCTGCAGTACCACCTGTTGCTATCAAATCATCAATTATTAAAACTGAGTCATTTTCTGAAATAGAATCTTTATGAACCTCTATTGTTGCAGTTCCATATTCTAACTGGAAAACTACTGAGTGAACATCAGCAGGAAGCTTGTTCTTTTTTCTTAACATTATAAAAGGTTTTTTTAAAATATAAGAAACAGCAGATGCAAACACAAAACCACGTGATTCAATTGCTGCGATTTTATCCACTTTAAATTTTTTTGATTTTTCAACTATCTGATTAATTGTTGCCTCAAATGCTGATTCATCTTTTATCAAGGTAGTGATATCTCTAAATAAAATACCTTTTTTAGGATAATCTTTAATTGAACGAATATAATCTTTCAAATCCATAATAGTTATTTATAAATACAATATAATTACTATTTACATGTCAAATAATAAATTAGCAATAATAGGTGGAAGTGGTCTTTACGATGTTGAAGAGTTTAAAGATAGAGAATTAATAGATTTAGACACTCCTTGGGGAAAACCTTCAGATCAGATTTTAAAAACTAATTATAATAGTAAGGAAGTTTATTTTCTTCCAAGACACGGTAAAGGCCATTTTATTTCACCATCAAATATTAATTTTAGGGCAAACATTGATGCATTAAAACAACTAGGTGTAACAGATATTGTATCAATATCTGCTGTAGGCTCTTTAAAAGAAGATTTACCTCCTGGTAAATTTGTTATTATCGATCAATTTATAGATAGAACATTTGCTAGAAATAAAACTTTTTTTGACGATGAAATTGTTGCCCATGTATCAATGGCCCATCCAACATCAAGTGGATTAATGGATGCGTGTGAAGATGCCATTAAGAAAGGAGAAATAGATTATCAAAAAGGTGGGACGTATGTTGTTATGGAGGGTCCACAATTTTCAACTTTATCTGAGTCTAATCTTTATAGATCATGGAATGCAGATGTGATTGGAATGACCAATATGCCAGAAGCAAAGTTAGCAAGAGAAGCTGAAATTAGATATGCATCTGTATCAATGGTTACTGATTATGATTGTTGGCATCCAGATCACGAAAATGTTGATGTTCAAAAAGTTATTAAGGTATTATTAGACAATGCATCAAAAGCAAAAAATATGATCAAAAATCTAATACATGTCTTTGAGAATTATATTGATCCAAATGACCCAACAAATAATTGTCTAGATGTAGCTATTATAACCGCACCAGAAAAGAGAACTAGAAAAACAAAAGATAAATTGAAAACAATAGCTGGCAGAGTATTGAATAAATGAGAATAGCAGGTAAAGAATATAGAACTATCTGGTACGAAGAGGATGTAGTTAAAATAATTGATCAAACAAAACTTCCACATAATTTTATTATTAAGGATCTTGAAACAGTAGATCATGCTGTTAATGCAATTAAATCAATGGAAGTTAGGGGTGCCCCATTAATAGGAGCTACAGCTGCTTTCGGTATAGCTTTGGCGATCAAAGAAAATAATAATTTAAAATTCATTAAAAAAAGCTCAGAAAAATTAATTAATGCAAGACCAACCGCAATTAACTTACAATGGGCAGTCCATAGAATGAATAATAAATTATCATTTATAAAATCTGAAAATTTATTTGATGTTGCAATAAATGAAGCAAAAGAAATATGTAATGAAGATATAAATTTTTGTGAAAATATAGGTTTAGAGGGGCTTAAAATTATTGAGAAAATCTACAATCAAAAGAAAAAAACAGTAAATATACTTACTCATTGTAATGCAGGATGGTTAGCAACAATTAACTGGGGCACCGCAACATCTCCAATTTATCATGCACATAAAAATGGTATTCCAGTGCATGTATGGGTTGATGAAACAAGACCAAGAAACCAAGGAGCAAATCTAACCTCATATGAATTAAATGAAGAGGGCATACCAAATACAATTATTACAGATAATACTGGTGGTATTTTAATGCAAAGAGGCGAAGTTGATATGTGCATTGTTGGAACTGATAGAACTTTATCGACAGGAGATGTCTGTAATAAAATTGGTACTTATTTAAAAGCTTTAGCAGCACATGATAATAATGTACCCTTCTATGTAGCTTTACCAAGCTCTACAATTGATTGGGAAACAAAAGATTATAAAAAAATACCTATAGAAGAAAGAAATCCTGATGAATTATCCCACATAGAGGGAAAAGATGATAAAAATAAAATTAAGAAAGTTTTAATTTATCCTGAAAAAAGTAAGTCAATGAATTTAGCATTTGATATAACTCCAGCAAAATATGTAACAGGTTTAATTACTGAAAAAGGTGTATGTGAAGCATCTACTAATGGTTTAAAACAAATGTTTAATAGATAATGAATAAAGTAAAAAATATATTGTTTATAATGGCAGACCAACTAAGATTTGATTATCTTTCTTGTTATGGTCACCCTCACTTAAAAACTCCTCATTTAGATGGTTTAGCAAAAAAAGGAGTATTATTCGAGTCAGCGTACGTTCAGGCACCTGTTTGTGGTCCTTCAAGGGCATCATATTATACTGGAAGAACAGTGTTTAGCCATGGATCAACATGGAATCAAATACCTTTGCCTATTGGAGAATTAACAATTGGAGATTATTTAAGACAATCAGGGATAAGAACGGGTGTTGTTGGCAAAACTCATATGAGACCAGATTTAGATGGAATGAGCCGTCTCGGAATTTCAAAAGATACAGAAATAGGTTTAACAATTAGTGAGCCAGGTTTTGAACCTTATGAAAGAGATGATGGACTTCACCCAAATAACCATATTAAAAATTCAAAAAAAAAACTATCCTACAATGAATGGTTAAATAAACTTGGATACGATGGCCAAAACCCTTGGGATAGTTGGGCGAATTCCTCAGAAGATGAAAATGGAAATATTTTAAGTGGATGGAGGTTAAGAAATTCTAATAAACCTGCTAGAGTTAAAGAGGAGCACTCTGAAACTGCTTTTATGACTAATCGATCTATGGAGTTCATTCAGGAAAGTGGTGAGAGGCCTTGGTTTCTTCATTTATCATATATAAAACCTCATTGGCCTTATATTGCACCTGCACCTTATCATAATATGTATTCATCAAACCAATTTTATCCAGTTCATAGACGTGATAACGAAAAAGAAACAGATCATCCGGTCTACAAAGCTTTCATAAAAAATAATATTTCAAAGACTTTTTCAAAAGAGGAGGTAAGAAACACTGTTCTTTCAGGATACATGGGATTGATAAAACAAATTGATGATAATCTTGGAAGACTTTTCAATTTTCTTGAAGAAAAAAATTATATGAAAAATACAATGATAGTTTTTACATCAGATCATGGTGATTACCAGGGCGATCATTGGCTTGGGGAAAAAGAACTATTTCATGAACAAATTGTTAAGGTTCCAATGATAATTTATGATCCAAGTAATTTGTCAGATAATAATAGGGGAGTGCGAGAAAAAAGATTTGTGGAAGCTATAGACTTACTACCTACTTTTTTAGACTCTGTAGATAGCAATGTAAGTAAACATCGCCTTGAGGGACAATCACTGTTACCAATTATTAGAGGAAATGAAGTTTCTAATTGGAAAGATAGTGTATTTAGCGAGATAGATTATTCATTTAACGAAGCAAGAAAAATTCTTAATATTGGAGCATCAGATGCAAGAGCTTATATGATTAGAAACAAAAATTGGAAGTATGTTTATTATAAAGGTTTTCCACCACAATTGTTTGACTTAAAAAATGATCCAGACGAATTTAATGATTTGGGACAATCTCTTGACCATTCAAAAATTATTGAGGAAATGAAAGATATTCTACTTAAAAGAATTACTAATAGAAAAAATAGAGTTGCAGCAACAGATGAATTTGTTTTGAAAGAAAGAGACTATACTAAAGACGATGGTATTATGATAGGAGTATGGTAATGAATCCATTAATTTTATCCTTAATCGGTTTAGTAACAGTTGGAGTTTCTGCAAATCTAATAAAATTAATAAGAAAAAATAAAATTTTATTATTAATTGCAATAATTCCATGCGTTTATATTTTTATTTATGGTCTGTACGCAACTTTTGGGCCGATAGATTTATATAAAGACGGGACTGAAAATTTTATTGCTCAAAATCCTGGCAAAGAACTTCCTGTTGTATTTGTTCTTTTAAAATTCTATCAATATATTTTAATCCTTGTTGGTGCTATTTTTGGCTTAATTTATTTTAATTATTTTAAAAATTTCAATCAGACTATGGAGTCATCAGACTAGGCAAATACAAACATATTGCTGGAAAAGCTATTATTAAAGCAAGTCTAATTACATCTGTCAGTAAAAAAGGAAGAGTTCCAAACCATATGGTTTGAAGAGGAGTTTTTTGCATAACGCCTTTAATAACAAATAAATTCATACCAACAGGAGGTGAGATTAATCCAAATTCGACTACTATTACCGCAAATATTCCAAACCATACAGGATCAATTCCAGCATCAACAATTACC
>CABYFN010000028.1 GCA_902518235.1 uncultured Pelagibacteraceae bacterium
TATATTAGAAAATTTTAATACTTTTTGTAATCCTGAAATATTAACTGGTAAAACAGAGTATAAAAAAAGAAAAAATATTTTAAGTGATCTCATGAATAATAAAATTAATATTTTAGTTGGCACACATTCTCTTTTTCAAGAAAAAATTACCTACTTTAATTTGGGATTAATTGTAATTGATGAACAACACAAATTTGGTGTTAATCAAAGAAAAAAACTATCAGATAAAGGAGGCAAAGATTGTGATGTACTCGTTATGTCAGCAACCCCTATTCCAAGAACAATGATGATGACTATTTATGGAGATATGGATGTTTCTTTAATAAAATCTAAACCAAAAAATAGAAAACCAATCAAAACATATAGTAAAAATGAAACTAAAATTAATGAAGTGATTAATTTTATTAAAAGTGAAATTTCAAAAAAAAATCAAGTTTTCTGGGTTTGTCCACTTATAAAAGAGTCAAAAAAGATTGACCATCAATCTGCTACAGAGAAATATAAATATTTAAGTAAAATTTTTAAAGATAAAGTTGATATTGTTCATGGAGCAATGAATAAGGAAGAAAAAGATAAAGTTTTAAATAAGTTTAATGAAAGAAAGATAGATATATTGGTTTCAACTACAGTAATAGAAGTTGGCATCGATTTTCCAAATGCTAATGTAATTGTCATTGAAAATTCAAATAAATATGGTTTATCCCAGTTACATCAATTGAGAGGACGAGTTGGTAGGGGTAGCAAAGAATCTTCATGCATACTAATGTTTAAAGCAGGACTGAGTGAAAACGCACGTAAGAGAATAACAATTCTCAAAAATACTAATGATGGTTTTAAAATTGCTGAAGAAGACTTAAAAATTAGAGGATATGGAGATATTTTAGGATTTAAGCAAAGTGGTCTAAAAAAATACAACTTAGCAGATCCTATTCAACATGAAGATCTTTTCAATATTGCAGAAAAAGAGATTAAAAAAATTGAAAAAAATAACATTAAAATAAATAACTTTAATAAACTCATCAAACTTTACGACAAGGTTGCTGTGATTAATGAGACTATTTAGTTTTAGTATCTGATGTACCTGCTGATACAATAAATTTTGATGCCTCTTCAAAAGTCATATCTAAATATACAATCTCACTTTTAGGAAACATTAACAGAAAGCCACTAGTTGGATTTGGTGTTGTAGGAACAAAAACATTTACTAATTCTGTATTAGTTTTTTTTGAAATTTCACCTTTATTTTCTTTTGTAGCAAAGCCAACTGCCCATGTACCCTTTCGAGGGTATTGAATTAAAACTACACTTTTCTTTGAACCTTTTTTCGGCGCAAAAGTCTCTGTCATTTGACCAATTGCTGAATATATAGTTCTTAAAATTGGTATTTTTTTTAATAAGTCATTAAATAGTTGTAAAACTTTTTTTCCAATAAAAGATAAAGAAAGACCCCCTACTAGAGTTATAAATATTACAGATAGTAGAATTTCTAAACCTGGAATAGCAAAGGGTAAGTAACTATTAGGATTTATTCCTTGAGGAATTAATTTTGACGAAATAGATATAAAAAAAGTTGTGAGATATAAAGTAATTCCTATAGGCACCAAGACCACAATTCCAGTAATAAAATAATTTCTTAAACGCGCAATAAATGAAATTTTTTTTCTTTTAAATTTTGACATAACTTATAATTGATTAACAAATTACATGTAATATAAATATCATGAAAAGTGAATAGAAGAAATTTTATATATTTAATGGGATGTGGCTGCCTTTCTGCGGGTTTGCATGCATGTACTACTGCTCCAATTACTGAAAGAAGGCAATTAAAATTAATTCCAGAATCAAAATTAAATATGCAAGCTGCTCAACTTTATGAAAAAGTAAAACAAAAAGCTAAATTAAGTAATGACAAAGATAGTTTAGATAAAATTATTCAAATTGGATCAAAAATTGAAAATTCTATATCAGAATACTTTTATAAAAATGATATGAATGATCCAACTGCAAATTTTGAATGGGAGTATATTCTAATTGATAATAAAAAAATTAAAAATGCATGGTGTATGCCAGGTGGAAAAATTGCTGTCTATACGGGCATGCTAGATATTACAAAAAATGATGATGGTTTGGCCGCTGTGATGGGTCATGAAATTGCTCATGCTGTTGCAAAACACTCTGTTGAACGTGCAAGTAGATCTGTGCTTTTAAATACTACGACCGGAATAATTGATATAGCTACAGGTGGTAAATTATCACAAGTTAATAGAACAACAGGCATGAATACAGTTGGTTTAATCTCTCAAATTGGAATCATGAACCCATTTACAAGAAAACAAGAAAGTGAAGCTGATTACTTGGGCTTAATTTTTTCCTCGTTGTCTGGATACGATATAAGAGAAACTAGTAAAATATGGGAAAGAATGAAGAAAGCAAACAAAGGTAAAGAACCACCCGAGTTCCTGAGTACTCATCCCTCTAATAATAGAAGAATTGATCAAATAAATAATTGGACGAACGAAATTATTTTAAAATATCCACCTTTAGTATAATGTGTTGGTGAGCCCTGATGGACTCGAACCATCGACCCATTCCTTAAAAGTAGTAATTACGACGTGAAGTTCCCTGTTTATGGAATTTTTTTATAGTGTGCAAAATGTGTTCGCAAAAATCTGGTTATTTTAATGGAGTCTTTTTAAAAGTTTACACACTTCTTTGCACACTCCATGCACACCTTTAAAATTTTACTTAAATTTAGAGGTGTGTATATTTTTATTGTTATACGGTGAATGAATTAAATATACTCATAAAAAAATTCTATACAAAGTAAGAATACCCGATAGACCAAGAAGACGAGCCATCGACCCGTTCCTTAAGAGAATTAAAAAATATTAATATTTTTTTAATTTAATTAATATTGCATGCAGGATTACCATAGGCATTGCCTATTTGTAAAACTACACCTGCATAAGCTTTAGCATTTCGGTAAAATGGGTATGCTAAATTTCTTGGGTCTCCCATATTGTCCTCTTTTACTGCATCATTCCAATATTTTTTTGTATCAAGCCAGCTATCAATAGCTCCATCTTGTGCATAACTAGGCAAAGAAAAATAACAATTTTGAGCTTTTAAAACCAATTGGTATGCTTCTTGTTTTATATTCGCATTAACAGGCAAAGCAAAAATAAAAATATTAAGTATGAGAAATATTAAAACCTTTTTCACAATAATAGTTATATGGTTTTATTATTAAAAAACTACAAAAAATAATAGGTTTATTTATTGACTTTAAAGAATGTTTTATGGTGTACGTTTTTTTGTTGTGTAATTCCTTATAAAGAATTTGCTTTATGAGTAAATTTATCTAATTAATTTTTTCTTAAATAGGATTTAAATATAAAAATTAGAAATTAAAACTATTGTAAATAGTAAAATCGAAATATTTTTTTTATAGCTAAATTTTAATTGATAATAGAACAAGTAAGTCTCGTTAAGCCTCTTTGTGTGGAACTCATCTTACTATACATATTTCGACCTACTACAAAATTATAATAAAGTTCTTTCTCAATTTCGCTATAATTTGACATAAGGTTTTTTACATTTTCAATTCTGTGATTATCTCTCCAGGGTTCTTTGTTAATCTTATTTAATATAGTTTCAAATTTTGACATAAATGGCCGGTGCATTTCTATGAATTTATGTTGTTCACTTCTCAAATTTTTTTTGACTCTGTGAATTTCAGTTAAAAAACCTAAACAAACCGCAACTTCTGAATTTGTCTTACCAATGGGAGAAACAAGATTTTTTGAATTATTTCCACCACTTCCACCTGAGCCTAATATAACTATTAAATAAATAACAAAACCAACAGCACCTGAAATCCAAGCACCAAAAATCCACCAGTTCTTTGATTGTGTTGATTTTTTTGTTTTTTGTATACTTTGTTCAATTTTTTCTTTTTTAACAGGTTTAATTTTCTTTGCACTTTTTGATAATTTTTTAATTTCATCAAATAACTTTTCAGAAATTTCCTCTCCTTCTCCATGGTCTGTAAGTTGGCCACTTCTTGTTTGTAATTTGATGTTAGAGCCTTTAATAGCAATTTCGAGGTCTTGTCCAAAAGTCTTCCAGCTCATAGAAGTTTTCGCAAAAATAATCAATTTTTTATTATCTTCGGAGTCAATATTGTAACCAATATTAATAATTGCTTCTAAAGCAATATTATATAAATCTTTACCCGACTTATTAAATTTCGCGGAAAATGATTTAGCCATTAATTACTACACCATATATAAAAATTATATTCAACTTAAATTAAATTGTGTGTGTACAGAATGTGCACGAAGAAAATCAACATTTCCAAAAGAATATTTTTGCACACTGAATATTAAGATTGATTTTATTGGTTAATGGTGAGCCCTGATGGACTCGAACCATCGACCCATTCCTTAAAAGGGAATTGCTCTACCAACTGAGCTAAGGGCCCACTAACCAGTGCATAGCTTAAATGCTATGATAGGAATTGATCTATATAGCAATAAAACAATATTTTTCAAACATTAATTAGATTTTATGTGTGCAGTTTCTTGCGCAAAATTGCACACTATTTTGACGTGTACCCTTTTTTATATAAAAAGGTATGCAAAAATTTATGCACATTCTTTGCACACTTAGTAAGAATCATTAATTCTTTACGTTAAATAAAGAAAATTTAATGTGTGCAGTTTATTAAAAGGGAATTGCTCTACCAACTGAGCTAAGGGCCCAACACGAAAATTCTTATATTGATTTTTTTATATTTGGCAATGGTAAAAATTTACAAAATATTAATATACTTGTCATGAAATTGATCAAAAGTTCCCATTTTAATATTTTTTCGAATTTCATACATAAGTTCTTGATAAAAGTTTATATTATTTAATGTTAAGATCATTGAGGCTAGCATCTCATTGGTATTATGAAGGTGATTTAAATAATTTTTAGAATATTTGTTTAAGTCAAATTTAGTAACACTACTATCTAGAGGTGTATTATCTAATTTATTTTCAGAATTTCTTATTTGGACTCTTCCATTCCAAGTGAAAGCTAACCCAGTTCTTCCTGATCTTGTTGGTAAGACACAATCAAACATGTCTATCCCTCTCTTAACAGCACCTAATATATCAGATGGAGTTCCAACTCCCATTAAATATCTTGGTTTATCTAGTGGTAAGTTATCCTTAATGCCATCTAAAACATCAAACATTTCTTGTTGAGTTTCTCCAACTGCAAGGCCACCAATAGCATATCCATCAAATTCAATATCTATTAACTTATTAAGAGATTCATTTCTTAAATCTTTAAATAATCCACCTTGAACTATACCAAACAAAGCTTTTTGTGGATTTCTTCCAAATTCTTCCTTTGATCTTCTAGCCCATTCTGTGGATAAATCCATTGAGTTTTTAATTACATTATAATCATTAGTATTTTTTGGACACTCATCCATCACCATAACAATGTCTGAATTAAGCTTTTTTTGAATTTTAATACTTTCTTCAGGACTTAAAATAAAAGTTTTTCCATCTATATGAGACTGAAAAATTGCTCCTTTATCTCTATCAATTTTATTGAATTTCGATAAAGACATTACTTGATAACCTCCAGAGTCAGTCAAAATAGGAAGTTTACAATTCATAAATTTATGTAACCCACCGACTAATTCGATCCTCTCGGTTCCAGGTCTAATCATTAAGTGATATGTATTCGAAAGTATTATTTCACTTCCTGTTTTAATAATATCGTCAATAAAAACACCTTTAACCGTTGCTTGAGTGCCAACAGGCATAAACGCAGGAGTATTGATTTCTCCACGATGGGTTTGAATTAATCCAACACGATAATTTTTATTTTGATGCTTTACGCTGAAAGAAAAATTCTTTTTTATGTCTTCCATCCATTAAATTCTACTCAGATTTAAAGCTGATTATTTTATCAGGGTTAGAAACAGATCCATTGGGTCCATCGCCTTTGGTTATCATGTCAACAAACTCCATACCTTCAATTACTTTTCCAAATACAGTGTATTGTCTATCAAGATGTGGCGTAGGACCAAAACAAATAAAGAACTGGCTGTTTGCACTATTTGGATCTGAAGATCTTGCCATTGACAACGTTCCTCTTTCATGCGGTAAATCATTAAACTCTTCTTTAAGATCTGGCATATCTGAACCACCCATACCTGCTCTACTTAAGTTAAAATTTTCAGAAGATGAATTTCCAAATTGAACATCTCCTGTTTGAGCCATAAAGCCATCAATTACCCTGTGAAAAACAACTCCATCATACTTTCCACTGTTAGCTAATTCGGTTATTCTTTTAACATGGTTTGGTGCCACATCTGAAAATAATTCAATTTTTAAATCTCCATCTTTTAATTTTAGTATCATTGTATTCTCCTTTGCGTTTAAAGCTGTTGTTAATAATATTGATAAAAATAAAATACTAATTTTTTTGAGCATAAACTTCTTTCAGCGACATTATGGTGCTTTTAGTAGTAAATTTCCTTAAATCACCTTTATGTAGAGCTATTTCTTTAACAAATCTCGATGAAATAATCTGATTTTCAACGTCAGACATAAGAAAAATTGTTTCAACTTTAGTATTTAATTTTCTATTCATTCCAGCTAGTTGAAACTCATATTCAAAATCTGAAACAGCCCTCAAACCTCTTAGAATTAGGTTTGATTTATATTTTTTACATAATTCAGTTGTTAACGAATTAAATTTAATCACTTGAATTTTATTTTTTGGAAGCTTTAAATCTCCATATAAAGCTTTTGAAACAATTTTTAATCTTTCATCTATTGGAAATAAAAAATTTTTCTCATTACCATCAGATATACCGACAATAATTTTATCTACTAATTTTAGAGCTTTTTTAATAACATCAATGTGTCCATTTGTTATTGGATCGAAT
The DNA here is from genome assembly GCA_902518235.1 of uncultured Pelagibacteraceae bacterium. Taxonomy (GTDB): domain Bacteria; phylum Pseudomonadota; class Alphaproteobacteria; order Pelagibacterales; family Pelagibacteraceae; genus Pelagibacter. The sequence goes on from CABYFN010000028.1 coordinate 6,956, forward strand.
GTCCCTGGATATATAGCTATATTTTTCATTAAACCAAATTATCATCTAATTTAATTGAAGAGACAACCTTTTCATCACCGGTTAATTTAATAATTCTTACTCCTTGAGTATTTCTTCCAGCAATTCTTATTTCTTTCACAGCAGTTCTTATAACTCTACCTTTATTTGTAGATATTAATATTTGATCGCCCTCAAACACAGGAAAAGATGATGAGACATTACCATTTCTTGGAGAATTCACTATACCAATTATTCCCTTACCTCCTCGATTTGTAACTCTAAAATCGTAATGAGAGGTTCTTTTACCATAACCATTTTCTGTAATTGATAAGATAAATTTTTCTTTAGCTTTAACCTCAGATTTTTCATCTTTAGTTTTACTTTTGCTTTTTTTAATATCGTCTTTATCAATTATAGATAACGAAACAATTGTGTCTTTTTCTGAAAGATTAATACCTCTTATACCTTTAGATGATCTTCCTTTAAAAACTCTAAGTTTTTTTGATTCAAACCTAATACATTTACCAAATTTTGTATTTAGCATTATATCTTGGTCATCTGTACATATCTTTACACCAACAATTTTATCATCAGAGTCTAATTTCATTGCTATTTTACCAGAAGCATTAATAGATGAAAAATCCTCTAAATTATTCTTTCTTATTTTCCCTTTGCTTGTTGCAAATATGATGTGCATATTTTTTTTATCAACATCTTCATCAGGAAAAGGCATAATGGAACTTATAGACTGATGGTTTTTTAAAGGTAATATATTAAAGAGTGATTTACCTTTAGACGTAGCAGAGCCTTCCGGTATTTTCCAGGCTTTAACTTTGTAAGCTAAACCTTCCGTAGAAAAAAATAATAATGATGTATGTGTATCAACAGATAATGTTTGAACCACTGAGTCTTCTTCTCTCGTTTTAATTCCTGTTTTTCCTTTACCACCTCTTTTTTGCTGTTTAACTCCACTTAAGGCGCCTCTTTTTATATATCCTTGAAGTGTTATCGTTATTATAACTGACTCTTTTTGAATTGTTTCTTCGATATCGTAATTTAAAACAGCATCTATAATTTTTGTTCTTCTAGGAACTGAAAATTTATCTTTTATCATCTGTAAATCGTTGCTTATTACGCTTAACAATTCATTTTTTGAATTTATAATTTTTTTATATTTAGAAA
>CABYFN010000029.1 GCA_902518235.1 uncultured Pelagibacteraceae bacterium
AATCCAAGCAAAATATGAACCCTATCTTCTGCTTTTTTTAAATCAAATTTAGTTCTTTTTATAACTACATCTTCTCTAAACTTTAAAAAGTTTTCTAAAAAATCTTTTAAATTACAAGTCTTAGGTTTCTGATCAACAATCGCTAATGAATTAAAACCAAAAGATGATTCAATTGAAGTATATTTATATAATTGTCTTTTGACAGTTTCAGGTTCAACGTTTCTTCTAAGATCAATTGATACTCTTATACCTTCGCTGTTTGACTCATCTCTAATATCACTTATGCCTTCGATCTTTTTATCTCTTACTAATTCTGCAATTCTCTCATTTAAATTAGATTTATTAATTTGATAAGGTATCGATGAAACCACAAGTCTATCTTTTCCATTTTTTAAATTTTCAACTGAAATTTCTCCTCTTATTTTAAATGATCCCCTTCCAGTTTTATAGCCTTGTTTAATTATATCTTTTCCAATTATTAATCCACCTGTTGGGAAATCTGGACCAGGAATATGTTTCATTAATTCACTAATCTTAATATCTTTATTTTTAATTAAAGCTAAAGTTCCATCTACAACCTCACCTAAATTATGGGGTGGTATACTTGTCGCCATTCCAACTGCAATTCCACCAGCACCATTAACTAGAAGGTTTGGATATTGAGCAGGTAATACAATAGGTTCTTGCTCTGTTTCATCATAATTACTTTTAAAAGAAACAGTATTTTTTTCTATGTCATCAATTAAAAATTGTGAAACTTTTGCAAGTTTAGTTTCGGTGTACCTCATTGCTGCAGGAGGATCACCATCTATAGAACCGAAATTACCCTGTCCATCAACTAAGGGTAAGCTCATTGAAAATTCTTGAACCATTCTAACAAGAGCGTCGTAAACGGCTTGATCGCCATGAGGGTGATATTTACCAATTACATCTCCAACAATTCGTGCAGATTTTCTAAATTGTTTTGACCAATCAAAGCCACCTTTGTGCATTGCATATATAATTCTTCTGTGAACAGGTTTTAATCCATCTCTGATATCAGGTAATGCCCTACTGACTATAACACTCATAGCGTAAGACAGATAAGATGAGCTCATCTCATCATACATTGAGATTGGTTTAATATTATTATTTATTTTTGGAATTTCGTTATTTTCCATATTAATTAAAATGGAATATCGTCGTCTAAGCCACTTTGATCTGGTGCAGGTGCATCATCAAAATTTTGTTTATTATCTTGTGATGCAATATTGTTTTGATTACCACCACCAAGCATTGTTAATGATGAGTTATAACCTTGAATTAAAATTTCAGTTGAGTATTTATCTTGACCACTTTGTTCGTCTTTCCATTTTCTTGTTGAAAGTTGACCTTCAACGTATACTTGTGCACCTTTTTTTAAATATTGCTGAACAACATTTACCAAACCTTCGTTAAAAACTACTATTCTATGCCATTCAGTCTTTTCTTTTTTTTCGCCAGTATTTTTATCTTTCCAGGATTGACTTGTGGCAAGACTTAGTCTTGCAACGCTTTTGCCGTTCACCATTTGCTTGACTTCTGGATCTGCGCCCAAACGACCAATTAATAATACTTTATTTAAACTGCCAGCCATAATATTTTAATATTTAAGAATGTTTATTATATCACTTATTAACTTGAATATTAATTTTATTAATCTAAAGCAACAAAAATTATGCTTAAAAAGATAGTTATTAAGGGTGCAAAAGAGCACAATTTAAAGAATATATCGCTAGAGATTCCAAAAGAAAAATTTGTGGTCATAACCGGTCTATCTGGATCAGGAAAATCTTCTTTAGCATTTGATACCGTTTATGCTGAAGGACAGAGACGCTATGTTGAAAGTTTGTCAGCCTATGCAAGACAATTCTTAGATAAAATGAAAAAGCCTAATGTTGATTTAATAGAAGGATTAAGTCCAGCAATCTCAATTGAACAGAAAAATACATCTAAAAATCCAAGATCTACTGTTGCAACTGTTACAGAAATTTATGATTATATGAGAGTGCTTTATGCAAGAGCAGGTATTCCTTACTCTCCATTTACTGGACTACCAATCACTTCTCAAACTATAAGTCAAATTGTTGATAAAATCAAAACACTGCCAAAAAAATCAACAATTTTTCTATTTGCACCAGTTGTTAGAGGAAGAAAAGGAGAATATAGAAAAGATATTCTTGGCTACAAAAAAAGAGGATTTAGAAAAATTAAAGTTGATAATAAACTTTACGATATTGATGATGTTCCTGAATTAAATAAAAAATTAAAACATGATATAGCAGTTCTAGTTGATAGAATTGTTTTAAATTCATCGTTAGGTAATAGATTAGCCGAAAGTGTTGAAACAGCAGTTAATTTAGCAAATGGATTAATGTTTGTAGAATATGAAGATGAAACACTTCCAAAAAAGTTTAGAAAAACTGAAAATTTAATCTTTTCAACTAAGTTTGCTTGTCCTGAAAGTGGTTTTACAATTGAAGAAATTGAACCAAGACTTTTTTCTTTTAATAGCCCTTATGGCGCTTGTGAAGAATGTGAGGGTATTGGTGTAAAATTAAATGTTGATCCAAAATTAGTAGTGCCTGATGAAAAGAAAACAATAGCAGATGGAGCTATTGAACCTTGGTCAAAATCTTCATCTTTGTATTATGCACAAACTTTAGCATCTATAGCCAAGCATTATGGATTTTCGTTAAATGATAGATGGGCAAGACTTTCAAAAAAAATTAAAGATGTAATTTTGTTTGGTTCTGATGATGAAGAAATAAAATTTTCTTATGACGATGGGTATGAAAAATACTCTCATAAAAAAACGTTTGAAGGAGTAGTAAATAATTTGGAGAGAAGATTTCTAGAAACTGATAGTGATTGGAAAAGAGAGGAAATATCTCAGTATCAATCAGATACAAAATGTGAAAGATGTAACGGTTACAGATTAAAGGATGAAGCTCTTTGTGTTAAAATTAACGAACTTAATATTAGTGAAGTAACAGAAAAATCTATATTTGATGCCAAAGAATGGTTCAAATCACTCGAAACAAAATTAGATAAACGTCAACTTAAAATTGCTCAACATATTTTGAAAGAAATAAATGAAAGATTAAACTTTCTATTAAACGTTGGTCTTGACTACCTAACTTTGTCAAGAGAATCTGGAACTTTATCAGGTGGTGAAGCACAAAGAATAAGACTAGCTTCGCAAATAGGTTCAGGATTAACAGGTGTATTATATGTTCTAGATGAGCCTTCTATTGGATTGCATCAAAAAGATAATGTTAAATTAATAGACGCATTAAAAAGACTTAGAGATTTGGGAAATACGGTCATAGTTGTTGAACATGACACTGAAACAATGGAAAATGCCGATCATATTATTGATTTAGGTCCTGAAGCTGGAAACAAGGGTGGCGAAGTAATTGCTCAGGGATCTTATAAAGATATTTTGAATAACAACGACAGTATTACTGGAAGATATTTATCTAATAAAAGCTTCATACCAATACCAAGAACTAGAAGATTAGCAAAAAATGGAAGATTTTTAGAAATTAATGGGGCAAGTGGAAATAATTTAAACAACGTGAATCTTAAAATTCCACTTGGAAGTTTTACCTGTGTAACGGGTGTTTCAGGAAGTGGTAAATCAACATTAATACTTCAAACTCTTTATAACGCTTTAAACCTTACCCTTAACAATAATAAATCGAGAAAAATTCCAAAACCATTTAGAGGATTTAAAGGTATTGAATTAGTCGATAAAATTATAGATATAGATCAATCCCCTATTGGTAGAACACCAAGATCTAATCCAGCGACTTATACTGGTGCATTTGGTCCAATAAGAGACTGGTTCACAAATTTACCAGAGTCAAAAAGTAGAGGTTATAAACCTGGAAGATTTTCATTCAACGTTAAAGGTGGTAGATGTGAAGCTTGTGAGGGTGATGGAGTAATAACATATGAAATGCATTTTTTACCTGATGTTTATATAACTTGTGATGAATGTAAGGGAACTAGGTATAATAGAGAGACATTGGAAATTAAATTTAAAGACAAGAGTATTGCAGATGTTTTGAATATGACAGTTGACGAAGGTTGTGAATATTTTGAAAACATTTCTAATATAAAAACAAAATTGCTTACACTTAAAAAAGTTGGATTAGGATATATAAAAATTGGTCAACAAGCCACTACTCTATCAGGTGGTGAGGCCCAAAGAATAAAGTTAGCAAAAGAATTGTCTAAAAGGTCAACTGGAAGAACAATATATATACTGGATGAACCGACAACAGGATTGCATCAGCATGATATTAAAAAATTATTAGAAATATTACATACATTTGTTGCAACAGGAAATACTGTGGTTGTTATAGAACATAATTTAGATGTTATAAAAACAGCTGATTATATTGTTGATATGGGTCCAGATGGAGGGGTCAAAGGTGGAAATATTATTGCAGAAGGAAAGCCGGAAGAAATTATAAATGTTAAAGAAAGTTACACAGGTAAATTTTTAAAGCCTTTACTAGATAATAAATTTAAAAAAATAGCTTGAACAAAAAAAACTAATCGAGTAACGACTCTACAAATTCCCAATCAATTAATTTTTCAATAAACTGATCTAAATATTCTGGTCTTCTATTTCTATAATCAATATAATATGAATGCTCCCAAACATCACAGCCTAGAATAGGTTTCATATTATCTACTAGAGGATTTGCGGCATTAGCTGTCTTAGTTACAACTAATTTTCCATTACTAATTGATAGCCAGCACCAACCAGACCCAAATTGAGTTATCCCTGCTTGTTTAAATTGTTTTTTAAATTCTTCTATACTACCAAAGTCCAAAATAATTCTTTTTTCCAACTTAGGAGGCATATTACCACCTCCGTTAGGTTTCATGCATTTCCAAAAAAGATTATGGTTCCAATGTTGGCTAGCATTGTTGAATATACCCATTTTTGAACTATCCTTAGAACTTAACAATATTAACTCTTCAAGAGATTTATCTGACACGTCAGTGTCTTTAATAAAATTATTTAAGTTTGTTATATATGTTTGATGATGTTTGCCATGATGGAGATCTAATGTCTCTTCTGACATTATAGGTGCTAATCCATTTTTAGAATAGTCAAGTTTAGGTAATTCAAAATTCATAAATTTAATTAACACCAATTTAATGTATTTTTATTTGTTATTAAAAAGCAATATGGACGCGGTTTTAATAAATTCGGCTAAAAAAAAGGTTAATTTTTTTTAATAAAAGTGTTATATATTAAATTAAGAATGAGCGGAATCTTACAGTCTTTGTCAAAGACGATACATCTATCGTTAGGTCTATCTATTTTACTTTTTCTAGGTTTATATTTTGGTAATGATGGATTTGATATTGATCAAGTTTTTTGGAGTTGGTTATTTAGATATATTCATGTGATTGTTGCAATTATGTGGATTGGATTACTTTGGTATTTTAATTTTGTTCAAATACCTAACATGGCAAAAATTCCAGACGAACAAAAACCAGCTATTGGAAAAGTTATAGCTCCTGCAGCTCTTTTTTGGTTTAGATGGGCAGCTTTAGTTACAGTAGTATCAGGACTTATTTTAGCTTATTTAAACGGTTATGTTCATCAAGCTATGACATTGGGAATTGGATCAGGTGGTGGAAAAGCTACTGCAATTGGTATTGGTATGTGGTTAGGAATTATAATGGCATTTAATGTGTGGTTTGTAATATGGCCTAATCAGAAAAAAGCTTTAGGTATTGTGGAGGTTGAAGCTGACATTAAGGCTAAATCTGCAAAAACAGCGATGCTTTTTTCTAGAACAAATACGCTTCTATCATTGCCAATGCTTCTAACGATGGTAATAGCTCAAAACCTATATTAATTTTTTTCTTCCTCTTTAACTATTGTTCTTTGGCTAACATTCAGTGCAACTAGAATAGGATTTGCGATATAAATTGAGGAGTAAGTTCCAAAAATAACTCCTAATATCATTGCTAAAGAAAAGCCTTTGAGTATTTCACCACCAAATAAGTAGATTGATAAGAGAGCTAACAATGTAGTTACAGATGTGATTATTGTTCTAGATAAAGTTTCATTAATTGAAATATTAGTTAAGTCAAAAATTTTAATATCAGAATACTTTCTTAAATTTTCTCTTACTCTATCAAAAATAACAACAGTATCGTTCATTGAATAACCAACAATAGTTAAAACAGCTGCTACGATAGAAAGGTTTATTTCAAGTGAGAAAATAGAAAATAAACCTAATGTAATTATAACGTCATGAAAAATAGCTAAAATAGCTCCTAAGCTAAACTGCCATTCAAATCTTATCCAAATATACAAAAGCATTGCTGCAAGTGACAAACTTATAGCTATAATTCCAGATTTTAAGAGTTCTGAGCTTACTTTAGGACCAACATTTTCTACTCTTCTAAAGTCGATGTCACCTATAGAACTAGATAGTTTATTTTTAATATTTTTAATAAATTCAGGATCATTTGAATTTTGCTTTTCAAACTTAATAATAAAGTCTGTTTCATTGCCAAATTTTTTAACTGAAACGTCTCCTAAATTCATTTGATTAAAGCTATCTCTTATAAGGGTTATGTTATTAGTTTTATCTGTAGTTCTTAATTCAATTAAAGTACCACCTTTAAAATCAACACCATAATTTAAACCTTTAAAAATTAAAAATACTAATGAAATTACTATTAGAATAAGTGACAGTATATTAAATTTTCTATAGAACTTATTAAAAGAAATATTATTCATTTTAAAGTAACTGCTCCTTATCTTTATTTTTCACCACATACAAAGAAGTTAACAATCTTGCTATAAAATATACTGAAAACAAAGTAGTCAAAATACCGACACCTAAAGTTACAGAAAAACCTTTTACAGGTCCTGATCCCATAAAAAACAAAATGAATGCTGCAATTAGTGTTGTAATGTTTGCATCTAAAATAGTTGTTCTTGATTTTGTATATCCAGCATCAAAAGCTATTATTGGATTTTTTTCATTTTTATTCTCTTCTTTAATACGTTCAAAAATTAAAACGTTAGCATCTACTGCCATACCAACTGTCAAAATGATACCTGCAATCCCAGGCAAGGTTAATGTCGCTTCAAATAAAGTTAGAATACCAATTAATAAAAAGAGGTTTGAGACTAATGCTAAATTAGCGATTAATCCAAACGCTCTATACTTATAAATCATAAATAAAATTACTAACAAGAAACCAATAAACAAAGATAAAATACCAGCATCTATAGAGTCTTGACCTAAGTCAGGTCCAACTGTTCTCTCTTCAATAATATTTAAAGGTGCAGGCAAAGCTCCAGATCTAAGTAGTAAAGCAAGATCTGTTGCGGATTGAAAAGTAAAGTCACCTGAGATCTGTCCAGAACCTCCAATGATTGGCTCTCTTATCGAAGGAGCACTAATTATTTTACCATCTAATACTATTGCCAATTGTTTGCCAACCCCTGTACTAGTTGCTTTACCAAATTTTTTGGCACCCACTCTGTCTAGACTAAATGAAACTACTGTTTCATTTGTTTGTGAATTCATTGTTGGCTTTGCATCAACTAGGTTATCACCACTTAAAATTATTCTTTTACTAACAATTGCATCTCTGGAACCATCTTCAAAAGATAATTTTTCAGTTCCAAACGACTCTTCATTATTTTGAGAAATAAATTGAAATGTGAGATTTGCTGTTTTTCCAAGTAAAGAT
>CABYFN010000030.1 GCA_902518235.1 uncultured Pelagibacteraceae bacterium
AAGCCAGGTAAAGGCGGTGCATTTGCACAAGTAGAAATGAAAAGTGTTGGTAAAAATACGAAATTGAATGAGCGGTTCAGGTCTAGCGAGACAGTTGAAAAAGCATCACTAGAGGAAACAAATTTTAATTATCTTTATTCAGATGAAAATAATTATTTTTTTATGGATCCTAAGACTTTTGAGCAAATTGAAATTAAAAAAAATATTGTTGGAGAAAAGGGAAAATTGCTGACAGAAAATCTTGAAGTTGTGGTTAGCTTTTATAATGATAATGCAATTTCGATTGAACTTCCTAACCAAGTAAATTGTAAAATTGCTACTACTGATGCAGCTTTAAAAGGTCAGACAGTTTCATCATCTTATAAACCCGCAATACTTGATAATGGAATTAAAATACAAGTTCCTCCATTTATAGAACCAGAAGATGAAATTGTTGTAGATACAAGAACAATTGAATACGTTAAAAAAATTTAGTAAATGAACTCTATATCTCCAAACTTAAATATTATGATTAAGGCTTGCGAAAAAGCATCTAAGATAATTATCAGAGACTTTGGAGAGATTGAGAACTTACAAGTTGCTAAAAAAGGTCCAAGAGATTTTGTAACGAAAACTGATAAAAGAGTTGAAGAAATTCTTATCGATGAATTGACAAAGTCAAAAAAAAATTACTCATTTCTTACTGAGGAAAGTGGAAAAATTATCAATAATGATAAAGATAAAAGATGGATTATTGACCCAATCGATGGAACAACAAATTTTTTACATGGGATACCCCATTTTGCAATCTCAATTGCATTGGAAATAGATAATGAAATAAAATGTGCTTTAATACATGACCCAATAAAAAATGAAATATTTTTTGCTGAAAAAAATAATGGTGCATTTTTTAACAATCATAGAATAAGAGTATCGAATAAAAATGATATTGAAGATTGCTTATTCTCTTCTGACCAAGATGGATTAAAGATTATATATCCAAGTTTAAATATGAGATCGACTGGATGCGCAGCGCTAGATTTGGCTTATGTAGGATCAGGAAGATTGGATGGTTTTTTTCATAATAGAATAAACTTATGGGATATTGCTGCAGGTATATTAATTGTTACAGAGGCAGGTGGAACTACAAATGATTTAACAGTTTATGAGCATGATAACATCAATATAAGAGCCGCCAGTAGCACAATATATGCAGAAATGATGAAAAAATTAACCAACTTTTAATTGTTTTTATTTAACTTTTTGCTATAAAACCGCGTATGAAAAAAAACTTACATCCAAACTATCATAATATAAAAGTTGAAATGACTGACGGTAGTCAATTTGAAACTAGGTCAACATGGGGGTCTGAAGGAGAAACATTAAAGCTTGAAATTGATCCTAAATCACACTCAGCTTGGACTTGTGGAAAACAAAGAATACTTGATAAAGGACGTGTGAGTAAATTTAATAAAAAATTCCAAAATTTTAGATCAGATACAAAATAATGAGCAGTGCACCATTAATGCCAATGGCTACAGCTGTTTGGTTGGTAGAAAATACTTCATTAACTTTTAAACAAATTGCAAACTTTTGCAAATTACATGAGGTAGAAATACAAGGTATTGCTGACGGAGAGGTTGCAAAAGGTATAGTGGGGTATAATCCTATTATCGCAGGTCAACTAACGAAAGAAGAAATTAACCTTTCTTCTCAAGACTCAAATAGACCATTAAATCTTCGGGAAAATGAAATTGAGATAGATAATGATAATAAAAAAATAAAAAAATATATACCATTATCTAAGAGACAAGATAAACCAGACTCTGCACTGTGGTTAATAAAGCAACATTCAAATTTAAAAGATTCTCAAATTGCTAAATTAGTTGGAATTACAAAAAATTCAGCCACAGCTATAAGAAATAAAAGTTATTGGAACTATAATAGTTTAAATGCAAAAGATCCAGTAGCAATGGGACTATTTACTCAGAAAGATCTTATAGAAGCTATAGAGAAAGCTGAAAGAAGAGTTTTGAGAGAGAAAAAAAAAAAGGAAAAAACTCAATCTAATAATTAAAAATATGAAAAATTATGGACAAATAAAATATAAAGTGTTACCTAATGCACTTTTTGGAGGTAGTTATTAAAATAGAAGTAAAAGATAATAATATTGAACAAGCTTTAAGGGTTTTGAAAAGAAAACTTCAAAGAGATGGTTTTTTTAAAATTATAAAGTTAAAGAATACGTATGAGAAACCATCAGAAAAGAAAAAAAGAATTCTCCAAGAAAATATAAAAAGAGTAAAAAAACTTAACAAGTTAAAGAATAGGATTTAATTATCGCGGGGTGGAGCAGCCTGGTAGCTCGCAAGGCTCATAACCTTGAGGTCGGCGGTTCAAATCCGTCCCCCGCAACCAGCTTTTTGGTTAGATTTTAAAATTAGACTTTTTGCTATCAACTAAAAAAGCTTTAACTGTTTCTTTTGTAAGTTGATCAAACGATTTTCCAAATTTTTCTATTTTTTCAATAATAGTTGGTGGAACAGTAATGATTTGACAACCTAATTGTTTTGCTTGCAAATAATTATAGGGTTCACGAACGCTAGCCCACAATATCTCAACATTCTTAAATCTTTTAGCCAACATAATACTCTTACTAAATTCTGGTATTGGGTCTTTGCCGGTATCACCTGCTCTTCCTGCAAAAATAGAAATGATTACTTTTGTTTTTTTATTAATTAACTTCAAAATTTTTTCAGTTTGTTCAGCTTTATAGACAGCTGTTATGTTAAGCTTTATATTTTGATTGTTTAATTCTTTAATAATTTGACCCATAAATTTACCCTTTGAATTAGCCACTGGTACTTTTACATAAATATTTTTTCCCCAAGTATTAATTTTCATCGCTTGGGTTTTCATTTCTTTATATTCATCAGCAAATACCTCAAGTGATACAGGTTTATTATTACAAATTTTAAGAATTTTTTTTGAATAAGATTTGTAATCTTTGGCTCCTGCTTTCCTCATGAGACTTGGGTTGGTTGTAAACCCTTTAACAATCTTTTTTTTATTAAATTTTTTAATTTGAGACAACTCTGCAATGTCACAAAATATTTTAGTACTCAAATTTATACCTATAGATTTTTAGTTATATCTTCTGTCATTTTTTTTGCATCTGCGAATAACATTAGAGTATTTTCTTTATAAAAAAGATCATTATCAATTCCTGCATAACCAGGTGACAAACTTCGCTTAACAAATAGTACTGACTTACATTTTTCAACATCAAGAACAGGCATGCCATAAATTGGACTTTGTGGATCTGTTTTCGCAACTGGATTTGTTACATCATTAGCACCAATAACAAAAGCTACATCTGCATTTGCAAAATCATTATTAATCTCTTCTAGTTCAAATACTTCGTCATATGGAACATTTGCTTCCGCAAGTAAAACATTCATATGTCCTGGCATTCTTCCTGCAACAGGATGAATTGCATAAGAGACCTTTATGTCATTTTTTTTTAATGTATCTACCATCTCTCTTAAGGCATGTTGTGCTTGAGCAACAGCCATTCCATATCCCGGAACAATAATTACTGATGAAGCATTCTTCATTAGAAAAGCAGCATCATCTGCGTTTCCACTTTTAACTGGCCTTTGTTCTTTATCTTGTGATGATGATGATTGTTCTGTTGCTCCAAATCCTCCTAAAATAACATTGAAGAATGATCTATTCATTCCTTTACACATTATGTAAGACAAAATTGCCCCAGATGATCCGACTAATGCTCCCGTAATTATTAATGCAGTATTTTCTAATGTAAAACCAATTCCAGCTGCAGCCCAACCTGAATACGAATTTAGCATAGAAATTACGACTGGCATGTCTGCACCACCAATTGGAATAATTAGTAAAAATCCAATTAAAAATGATATAGCTAACAATATCCAAAATAAATTAGAAGATTGAGTAGAACAAAGTAGATAAGTTATTATAATTATTGAAATTAAAATGAAAGCATTTAAAGGATGTTGTCCTTTAAAAGTTATAGGTGAACCTGACATTATTCCTTGAAGTTTTAAAAAAGCAATAATTGAACCTGAGAAAGTTATCGCACCAACTGCTGCACCAATTGACATTTCTATTAAACTACCCAATTTAATATTTCCAGGAGATCCTAAATTAAAAGCATCTGGGTTTAAAAAAGCAGCTATTGCGACGAACACAGCTGCAAGACCAACTAAACTATGAAAACCAGCAACTAATTCTGGCATCGCTGTCATTGGAATTTTATATGCAATAAATGCTCCGATCAATCCTCCAATCAAAAGAAAGATTAAAACGACTACAAATCCTGTTGAAAAATTACCAATTGATAAAAACGTGACTGTAATTGCAATTATCATCCCTAAAATTCCAAAGAGGTTTCCCTGACGAGAAGTCTCTGGAGAAGAAAGTCCTCTTAAAGCTAAAATAAATAATATTCCTGAAATTAAATAAGAAATAGCCGATATATTTGCTGATAACATTATTTATCCTTTTTCTTTTTTTTATACATTGCAAGCATTCTCTGGGTTACTAGAAACCCCCCAAAAATATTAATTGCTGCTAGTGATATTGCTAAAAAACCAAAGATACTTGATGTGTTAAATATAGTATCAGAATTTCCTGCTAACCCAGCAATTATAGCTCCAACAATTATTACAGATGAAATTGCATTGGTAACAGACATTAAAGGTGTGTGTAGTGATGGAGTTACACTCCATACTACGTAATATCCAATAAAAATTGAAAGTACAAAAATACTTAATCTGAATATAAAAGGATCTATTTCCATAATTTATTTTATTAAAGTTTTCTCTATTATTTCATCCTGAAAATTTAAATTAATTTCTTTTTTTTCTTTATCATATAAATTCGACACAAAATTGAATACATTTTTTGCATATAAATTTGATGCAGAGGATGGAAGTTTATTTAAAATGTTGCTCTCTCCTAGAATTTTAACACCTTTTCTATCTACAATTTCATCAACTTTAGTAAGAGCAGTGTTTCCACCTTGTATAGCTGCTAAATCATAAATAATTGAACCTGAATTCATATTATTGATCATATCTTCTTTAATAATTATAGGTGCTTTTTTTCCTGGAATTAAGGCAGTACAAATAACAATATCAATTTTCTTTAATGTCTCTGATAACAATTCTTCTTGTTTTTTTTTAAAATCTTCTGATGCTTCTTTTGCATATCCTCCCTCCGTCTCTAAATTTTCTGCTCCCTCAACGGTTAAAAATTTTCCTCCTAAACTTTCAACTTGTTCTTTTGAAGCCATTCTCACATCTGTTGCAAATACTATCGCTCCCATACGTTTCGCAGTTGCAATAGCTTGTAATCCTGCAACACCCGCACCAACTACTAATACTTTAGCTGCTGGAATTGTGCCAGCTGCAGTCATCATCATTGGAACTGCTTTTTCAAAATATGCAAAGGACTCTACTACTGCTTTGTACCCTGCAAGATTAGCTTGTGAAGACAAAATATCCATAGATTGAGCTCTGGTTATCCTTGGAAGTAGTTCAAGTGAGAAAGTATTGATATTTCTTTTTACTAAATTATTTATTTTATCTTTATTCTCATAAGGATTTAGAACCCCAATAAATGTTTGATTTTCTTTTAGTAAAGAACTTTTATCATCACTTAATAAGCCTAGTTGAACAATTATATCTGCATTATTTATTATTTCTTTTTCATCTTTTACAATTGATACTCCTAATTCTTTATATTCCTCATCTTTAATTCCTAAATGATTTGCGTAACTTTCACACAAAGAAACTTCAAGACCTATTGATATATATTTTTTTGCAGTCTCAGGTGTGATTGCTATTCTTTTTTCATTTTTTTGATTTTCTGAAAGAGATATAATGTTCATAATATTAATCTACATTAAGAATATTGACATTAAAACTTAAACTCAAATAACCGCGACAGTTTCCCACAACTCAAATTTTGTAAAATTGTTCTTTGAATTTTATGGTATTTAATATCCATAAAATTATTTCTGTCTTGCTTTAAACTTTGGGTTAGTTTTATTGATAATATAAACCCGACCTCTTCTTCTTACTAACTTAGAATTAAGATCTCTTTTCTTAAGCGACTTTAATGAACTTTTTATTTTCATACTTTTTGAGACTTAATAAACGAAGTTACATAATCTTTCAAATCTATTTTGCCAAATCTTCTTATTATTTTGTTATTTTGTGACATTTTAGTTAAAGCTGAGGCATATCTTTCACCAGATCTTGGTTTTAAGTATTTTATTTTAGATTTAAACATTTTTGCAACTTTAATGATAGAGTAACTCCTTTTATGACTTATACTATAATAAGAACATTTATTTTTTTTCCATGCCTCATAACAAATATTAATTGTATCATCTACATGAGTAAATCTTCTACTTTGTGTTCCAGGTTTTACTACTGTTAAAGGTTTTTTATTTTCAAACAAATTCTCAAAAACTCCAATTACTGTAGACATTCTACCTGTTCTAATTTGTTTAGGTCCATAAACGTTATAAAAATAAATTACCTCGAATTTAAAATTGAACCAATTTCTTAGGTTTTCTAATAATTCAAGGTTTTTTGATTTTGTGAAAGCATATGGTGATAGATTTTGATCTGCTCCTCTTTTACCCAAACTTGCTGATGTTGCTGAATATATTAGTTTAATTTTATTATCTAAGCAAAATTTAAAAACTGCTTTTGTTCCAATTGAATTTGAATCGTAACATTGATCAAAAGATTTAAAGCTTTGATATATTCTAGCAAACTCTCCAAAATGGAAAATAGAATGAATTTTGTTTTTATATTTTGAAAAAATATTTTTAATATTGATAGTACTACCATTTACATATTTTATTCTTTTATTTTTAATATGATTTTTTCTTAATCCAGTCGAATAGTTATCTAAACTCAAAATTTTTAGATTAGTTTTTTTTAATAAATGATTAATTAAATTTGTACCTATGAAACCTGCTCCGCCAGTAACTAAGATTATTTTTTTCATAGAGCTAAGCAAAAAGCCTGGCAATGTCCTACTCTTCCATGTCTTAAGACAAAGTACCATCGGCGCAGAAAGGCTTGACTTCCGAGTTCGGTATGGGATCGGGTATTACACTTTCGCAATAATCACCAGGCAGCTTTTAATACTCAAAATAAATAACGATGTAAAGATTAATTTATCATCTTTTAAATCTAAATTTGACAATTTAATTGTTAAAATTAGGAATAATTATTTTTTTTTCTCAAAGGAGCTATAAATTCTGAAGATAAATATGCAGCCCAACCCTAATATAAAACCTAAAATTACTGATAGTATTTGTTGTCCTTTGAAATTATTTAAAGATTTTGCTTTAATCGAATATATATTAAAATTAATCCACTTAATCTGATCATTTAATTCTAACGATTTTATAGTTTTTTTTAAGTCTTTTATGTCTTGAAAATCTCGATTTTGAATTAAAGATATTTCTTTTTCAATCGCTTTGTATCCTCGTAAATAATAAGCAATATTTTCATTGTACTGTGTGTTAAAAATATTTCCTGGACTTTCTAAAATATCAAGCTCTTTTGCTAAGTCACGTTGCTCTAACAAATACTTTATTCGTGATTGATCAGTTCTTTCACGGATATTTTTAACTAAGTCTAATCCATTATTTAATTTTATTAAGATTGAATTTGCGTGATTTTTTTTTGTAAGATTAATCACCTGTGTTAAAATT
>CABYFN010000031.1 GCA_902518235.1 uncultured Pelagibacteraceae bacterium
AGAAATTTTGATTTCTGAAGTAGATATTACTTGAATGTTTATTTTTTGATTAGCAAGGGACTGGAACATTCTATAAGTAACCCCTGGGGTAGTAACCATTCCAACTCCAATTATTGAAACTTTTGAAACATTCTTATCAAATATCAAATCTCTAAAATTTATTTTTTTGTTTTGCAAAATAATTTTTTTTGTTTTGCTTAGATCATCTGATTTTATTGTGAAAGTTAAGTCAGTTTCTTTTCCATTAGCAGAAATATTTTGCACTACCATATCTACATTTATAGAATTTTCAGACAGAGGTTTAAAAATCGATGCTGCAATACCTGGTTTATCTCTTACACCTAAAAGAGTAACTTTAGCATCATTAGTTGTATTTGAAATACCAGTTATAATCTTATTATTTATTATATTTTTTCTTTTTGTTATTAGAGTGCCTTCCTTATCTGTAAAAGAAGATCTCACCTCTATATCTACCCTATTCAATCTTGCATCTTGAATTGAGTGAGGTTGCATAACTTTAGCACCAAGAGAGGCCATTTCTAGCATTTCTTCATAAGAAATAACTTTTATTTTTTTAGCTGACTTAAGTTTATTTGGATCTGTAGAATAAACACCATCCACATCTGTATATATTATACATTTTTCAGCATTGAAAAACTTCGCAAACATAATTGCGCTTGCATCTGTGCCACCCCTGCCAATAGTGGTTATTCTATTTTTTTTATTAATACCTTGAAATCCTGTGATTATGGGTATTCCTCCTTTTTTTAAATAACTCACAATTTGACTTTTGTTAATTTTATTAATTCTTGAAAATTTGTATTTTCCCTCTGTGTTAATAGGGATTTGCCATGACATCCATGATCTTGAATTGAAACCTTTATTAATCAATTCTCCTGAAATTAGTGCACAGGACACTTGTTCTCCTGATGAAACTAAAACATCGTATTCGGAATCTGAAAAATTTTTGCTAATTTTTTTGGATAAATTAATTAAATTATTTGTCACACCACTCATTGCAGAAGAAAGTACAATTACATTGTACTTTTTTTTATATTTAGTAATAATTTTCGCAACTTTTTTAATTCTATCAGTTGTACCAACTGAAGTACCCCCAAATTTTAATACAATTATTTTCATTGATAATTTTTTTTAATATAAATTAAAATATATTGATAAAATACATCTTGATTGTAATGTCAATAAACAATGAAAAATAACACAATAAATAAAAAAGAAATAGAAAAATTTTCTAAAATAGCTGAGGAATGGTGGGATCCTAATGGAAAATTTAAGCCATTACATAAATTTAACCCTATCAGAATAAAATACATAAGAGATACAATTTTATCTGAGTTTAAAATTAAAAAAGAGCTTCAGCCATTTAAAGGCTTAAGTATTTTAGATATCGGATGTGGTGGAGGATTACTTTCAGAGCCCATGGCTAGACTTGGAGCAGATGTTGTTGGTATAGATGCTTCTTTTAAAAATATACAAGTTGCTAAGTATCATTTAAAAAAAAGTAAACTTAAAATTAAATATTATAATTCCTCTCCAGAAAATTTAAAAATTAAGAAAAGATTTGATATTATTTTGAATATGGAAATTGTTGAACATGTTGAAGATGTCGATTTTTTCATTAAAGAAAGTTCAAAGTTTTTAAAAAAATCAGGTGTGATGTTCATTGCTACCTTAAACAAAACACTTAAATCATATTTATTTGCGATTGTGGGAGCAGAATATGTTTTAAAGTGGCTTCCAATAGGTACTCACGATTGGGAGAAATTTGTTAAACCAGAGTATTTAACAGATATTTGTAAAAAAAATTCATTAAAATTAAAAAAAATTGATGGAATGACTTTTAACCCTATCTCAAATAGATGGTCTGTTACATCTGACAAATCTGTAAATTATATTTCAGAATTCAAAAAGGTTTAATTTTTATCGTCGTCAATCCAGGGTATAATGTCAGTATCTATTCCTTCTTCTCTTAGTTCCTTAACATCTTTAAGTGAAGCACTGCCATAAATACCTTTTTTTGGTTTTTTTTTATCGTAATGAATTGATCTTGCTTTATAAGTAAAATTTTCTCCAACATACTCAAAATTATCTTTTACAAATTTTTTATAGTCGGAAAGTTTTTTTCGGACATCTTTATATTTTTTTATTTCTTTTAAATTTTCTTTTTTCTTGGTGTTCAATAAATTAGGAGACATTAACGACTTTTCAACATTTATTGAATCACAGGATTGACAATTTAAAAGTTTTAGTTTGAGTAACCTGTCGTATTCATTTGAGGCACTAAACCAGCTTTCAAATTCTTGCTTACAATCTTTACATTTTAGTAAATATTTTATCATGATTATTATTTAAATATTAATCAATGAAATTTCAATATAGTTAAGACCTATAGTCAGCATTAATTTCAATATATTTTTTTGTTAAATCCATAGTGTACGATTTAAATTTTTTAATCCCTTGACCAATATCAACTTCTATTTCAACTGACTTACCTTTCATGTATTCCATAACTTTTTCTTCGTCGTAGGATTTGTATAGGGATCCCTTGTGATAAATTTTATATGGTCCAAAAGAAATAGATAATTTTTGTTCATTAATTTTAGAGTCACTGTTTCCAATTGCCATGGCTACTCTCCCCCAGTTTGGATCTTCTCCCGCAATTGCTGTCTTAACTAATAATGAGTTTGCAATTTTAAAAGATATATTTTTTGCATCTTTTTCAGTTCTACAATTAATACAATTAATAGAAATAAATTTAGAAGCTCCTTCTCCATCAGAAACAACTTGCTTTGCTAAATTCAACAAAACGTCATGAACTGCCTTGTTAAAATTTTTAAGTTTACTATCACTATATTTTTTAATTACTGAATGATTAACTTTGCTTGTTGAAAATATTGAAACCATATCATTTGTACTTGTATCACCATCACATGAAATTGCATTGAATGTTGTCTTTATATTGTTTTTTAAGACATCATTTAAAACTGATGAGGATAAAGTTGCATCAGTAAATATATAACCCAATGTAGTTGCCATATTTGGATAAATCATACCTGAGCCTTTTGCAATTCCATAAATTTTTATTGTTGACGAACCAATTTTTGTTTCAGCCATTGATACTTTGGGTTTTAAATCTGTTGTGATTATGCCCATTGCAGCTTTCATCCAGATTAATTTATTTTGTGTATATTTTATTTTCTTAACTAATTCTGGTAATGAAGTTTTAATTTTTTCTAATGGAAATCTTTCTCCTATAGTACCTGTGCAACCAAAAAGTATTTCTTTTGAAGAAATTTGTTTCGGAGCATCTTCATCTCTCTCCTGTATCTCAGTTAATTTTGAAGATAAGTCTAAAGAAATTTTCTTTAATGCGTCATGGCCTTCTGGACCTGTTAATGCATTGGCATTTCTAGTGTTAACTAATAATGCAAATATTTTTTTTGCTTTGATTTTTTTATTCCATTTTAGATTTTCTGATATTAACTTTGATTGGGTATATACAGAGGCATAGTTTGCACCATCTCTAAAATAAAATAAAACTAATTCATCTCTCTTAAATTTATATAAGCCAGCACTTACTGCAGAAATTGAGACTCCATCAATATGGTCTAAATCCTGAAAATCAACAATTTTAGAGCTTTGACTGCCAGAATTTATAAAATTGTTTATGTTAAATTTCATGTTATTTAAAATAATTAATTAATTACTATATATTTCTAATATTTAATTTTATATCAAAATGTTTAACCCACTTAAAATATTTTCAAAGCTTATTAAAAGCGGAAATGAAAAGGAACTAGGCCGGATTCAACAATTAGTCAATAAAGTTAATCTTTTAGAAAAAGATTTAGAAAATTTATCAGACGAAATGTTCCCAAAAAAAACCGAGAAACTAATTCAGGAAATTAAAAATGGTAAAAGTTTAAACGACGTATTGCCTGAAGCTTTCTCAATGGTTAGAGAAGCCTCTAAAAGAATTAGAAATGAAAGACACTTTGATGTTCAGCTAATTGGTGGTGTTGTAATCCATGAGAATAAAATTGCAGAAATGAAAACTGGAGAAGGTAAAACATTAACTATAGCTCTAGCAGCTTTCCTCAATGCTCTAGAAAAAAAAGGTGTCCATATAGTAACTGTTAATGATTATTTGGCTAAGAGAGATAGCGAGAATATGGGTAAGATTTATGAGTTTTTAGGTTTAACCTGTGGATATATAAATACTGGGCAAGATGATTTGGAGAGAAAAGAAAATTATTCAAAAGATATAACTTATTCTACTAATAGTGAATTGGGCTTCGATTATTTAAGAGATAATATGAAATTTTCCAGAGAGACTATGGTTCAAAGAGAACATAATTATGCGATTGTTGATGAAATTGACTCTTGTTTAATTGATGAGGCTAGAACACCTCTAATAATTTCAGGAGCAACAGAAGATAAAACAAACCAATATATAGCTGTTGATAAACTTGTGAAAAATTTAAAAGAAGAAGATTTTGAAATAGACGAAAAAGATAGAAATATTTTATTAACTAATAAAGGTGTGGATAATGTTGAAAGTATATTTTCAAATGCTGGAATACTTAAAAATAAAAATTTTTATGATCCAGAAAACCTACACATTGTTCATTTAGTTAATCAATCATTACGTGCAATCCATCTTTTTCAGAGTGGTAGAGATTACATTGTAAAAGATGGACAAATAATAATAATTGACGAACAAACAGGTAGACAATTACCTGGAAGAAGATTTGGTGATGGTCTTCATCAAAGTCTAGAGGCAAAAGAAAATTTAACAATTAACGCTGAAAATCAAACTTTAGCATCAATTACCTACCAAAATTTCTTCAAGCTTTATAAAAAAATAGCTGGATGTACTGGTACCGCATTGACAGAGTCAGAAGAGTTTTTTGAAATTTATAATCTACCAGTAGTGTCAATTCCTACTAATAAGCAGATGATCAGAAAAGATTCGAACGATCAAATATTTAGAACTAGTAAAGAAAAAGATGAAGCAATAATTAGTAAGATTGTTGAATGTAACGCAAAAGGACAACCATTATTAGTTTTCACTTCAAGTATAAATAAATCTGAACACTTCTCAAATCTGTTGGATAAAAAAAATATAAAACACACAGTTTTAAATGCGAAAAATCACCAAAGAGAAGCTGAAATTATTGCAGATGCAGGAAAAAGAAACTCAATAATTATTACGACGAGTATTTCAGGTAGGGGTGTTGACATCAAACTGGGAGGCCAGGATGAAAGTGATAAAGCTGAGATAAAAAAATTGGGAGGATTGTTTGTCATTGGCACAGAAAGAATGGAAAGTAGGAGAGTAGATAATCAAGCGAGAGGAAGATCAGGTAGACAAGGTGATGAAGGTAGTTCTATATTCTATGTAAGTTTAGAGGACGATTTAATGAGAATATTTGGGTCTGAATCTATGAATAATATACTTGAAAAACTAGGACTTAAAGATGGAGAAAGTATAGACCATCCTTGGATAAATAAAGCATTAGAAAGAGCGCAACAAAAAGTTGAGGCAAGAAATTTTGATATTAGAAAAACTCTTTTAAAGTTTGACAATGTTTTAAACGATCAAAGGCAAGTAATATTCTCACAAAGAAATGAAGTAATAGAAAATAAAGACGCAAAGCAATATTCTGAAAATTTTCTAGATGAAATTATTGATGATTTGAAGCTAAAAAAAACAAAAAAGTTAGCCAATGCAGGTTCAAATGAAATCAATATGCAATTAAAATCTTTATTTGGAAAATCATTTGAAGAAAGTGAAATTAATGAATTAGTTAATCTTGAAAATAAGGTGTTTGAAGAAAAAATTAAAAATAAATTTAAAAGTTCAAGAGAAGAAAGAGTAAAAATGTTAAATGAAGAGCAATATAACGAAATAGAAAAGAGAATCTTTTTACAACTAATTGATCAAAATTGGAAATTACATATTCAATATTTAGAACAATTAAGACAAGTCATTGGTTTAAGATCTTATGGACAAAGAGATCCTTTGGTAGAATATAAGAAAGAAGCATTTACACTTTTTGAAAATTTATTAAATAAACTTAAGTATGATTTAATTACAATTTTGTTTAATTTAAAGCTTGTAGAAAATAGCCAAGAAGAACAAAGCAATGAAAATTTAAGTAAAAAATTTGACGAGCTTTCAACAAAAAAGATTGGAAGAAATGAACCCTGTCCTTGTAATTCTGGAAAGAAATATAAACATTGCCACGGAGCTTTATAAAAGAATACTAAAAAATAATATTAATAAAACTGCACCAGATACACCATAATAAATTTTAGAATTCTTTTTAAAGTTTTGATAAATATTTTCTAATGCATTTGCCTTCATAGATAGATCATTTCTATCATCTGATTGTGTTGTAAATCCTTTATTTCTTCCGATTGACAAAAATTTATTTTTTCTATGAGTAAGAATTTCATCTTTATCCATTGTCTGAAAAAAATCTAAATTTTTCTTTAACGAGTCTCTTACATTATCCAAAATCAGATCTTTGTCTCTGTGAGCACCACCAACAGGTTCTGGAATTATTTCATCAATTATATTTAATTTTAAAAGGTCGTTAGATGACATTTTCATTGCAGTTGCAGCCTCTAAAGTTTTTTTTGGGTCTCTCCATAAAATGGTAGCACATCCTTCTGGAGAAATGACAGAGTATATTGCATTTTGAAGCATAATTACTTTATTAGACGAGGCTAGAGCTATTGCTCCGCCAGACCCACCTTCACCAATTATAATTGCTATTGTAGGCACTGTTAACTTCATTGAGCATTCAATAGATTTTGCTATTGCTTCAGCTTGACCTCTTTCCTCTGCGCCAACACCTGGATATGCGCCTGGAGTATCTACAATAGAAATAATTGGAATTTTAAATTTATTAGCTAACTCCATAAGTCTAATTGTTTTTCTGTAACCCTCTGGTCTCATCATTCCAAAATTATGATCTATTCTTTTATTAAGATCTGATCCCTTTTCCTGACCAATTACTAAAACAGATTTGCCATCAAATTTTGCAAAACCTGCTATAACAGCTTTATCCTCACCATAATATCTATCTCCAGAAAGTTGGATAAAATCATCAAAAAGATTTTCAACAAAAAATTTTGCCTTAGGTCTGTCTTCGTGTCGAGCAACTAATGCTGTTTGCCATGGATCTAAATTAGAATAAATTTTTTCTAACTTTTCATTTATTTCTTCTTCGACTTTACTTATTTTTGAAGTATCGACTTCAGATAAACCTTCCTGATTATAGGGGTCTTTAAGTTTATCTAATTCCTCTTCAAGATTTTTGATATCTGTCTCAAAATTTAAGTAATTTTTCATTAGATATAATTATTATAAACAAAAAAGGCGATAAATTGTTAAAATAAATAATTTTGATTGCGCAAAAAAGATAATTTATTATAAGATTTTCAATTTATGAGAGAGCAATTTATCAAAATCCATAACTTATCTGTAGCGAAAGAACTGGCTGATTTCATCAAAAATGAGCTTTTGTTGGATACCAATGTTAGTCCTGATGAATTTTGGAAAGGCTTTGATAAAGTGGTGCATGAATTAGCACCTAAAAATAAAAAATTACTCGAAATCAGAGAAACATTACAACAAGAAATAGATCTGTGGCATA
>CABYFN010000032.1 GCA_902518235.1 uncultured Pelagibacteraceae bacterium
TAAATCAAATATAATTTAACTCTTTCATTTCTTTTTCAAATTTTTTCTCTATTTCGTCAGATATACTTTTATCTAAAATTTTCCTCCAATCATTCTTAGGTCCTAGGAAAAAAAATTTATTTCTATTACCATCTTTATCAATAGTGCTCTCAGTAAATCCATTCTCTTTTTCCATATTTTCTAACCTATCAAATGAGCTTAAATTTATTGCATTTTCTATTTGAGCTTCAGTAAATTTAACCTTTAATAACCCTCCTATAAAATCTGCAATTTTAGTAAATTCAATTTTAGAATTTTCATAAAGATCCTCATATCTTACTAAAATATAATTTTTCTTCATATTCTTCCAAGATAAATAGTGAGTTTTCCATGAGCCAACAAATTGTGTTAACGGAAATATTTTACTCTTTATATACAATGCTTTTTGTCTATCTGATAAGGCTAAAATTTGATCATCTTTAAATATAAATTTTTGTGCTTCATCATAACTTGATAATGAATAATGGTTCTTTACTGATGTAATTACATTTCTTGGATCTCTAACTATATAAATAGTACCTAATGTATTTTGAGCGTCTGTAAAAGGATATCCCTTGTACTTACCAAGCATATTATGAGTTTTAAAAAATCTTAATTTCTTATCAGAATTTATTTTTTTCTGAGTGGTTATCCAATTTTTTGATATTTCATCTAGATTAAATAAGTTAGAAACCAGATCATTAAAATGAGTAGAATGTGGATAATTCATTATTGCTCTTAGGTGACTTAAATTCAAATCAGTCTGTTTACCCATAAGTAATGAAATTATAAAAAATCTTAACCATGTATTCCCACTTTTTGGATATGAAGCTAACCAAATAATCATTTTTAAATATATCCTAGTTCACGCATCTCAGTTTCAAATTCTCTTTCTATATCCTCTTTTAAGTTTATATCTAATAATTTCTTCCAATCATTTTCAGGTCCTAGATTAAAAAATCGTTTTATTTCTCCAGTTTCTTTATCATTAATAGCTTCAACAAAACCATTCTCTTTCTCTAACTTTTTAAGGTTTTCAAAAGAATTTGACCTTACTGATAAATTTATTTTTGTTGCGTCAAATTTAAGATTAACAAGTTTAGATAAATATTCTGCAAGTTTATTAAATTCTTTATGAGGGTCTTGAATTAAGTCTTCATATTTAATTAGTAAATAATTTTTTTTAAATTGTTTCCATGAATTGTAGTGGTTTTTCCAAGACGATATTACTGTAAAAATATTTTTATTTACATTTGGATCTTTTAAATCAAATTTTTTGCCTATTGCTTTATTTTCATCAAATAAAAATTCTTTAGCATCCCAGTAATTTTTTTTTGAAAAATGATATAATATTGATGATATTACATTCCTTGGGTCTCTTACAATATGTACTGTTCCAAGCGATACTTCTCCATTTGTAAAAAAAGAGTTTTGATATTTACAAAGTGCGTGATGTGTTTTAAGAATTTTAATTTTATTATCCTTATTTAAAATTTTTTGTGACTCAATCCAATTTGAGGATAACTTTTCCAAATTATCAATTTCATCTACTAAATTTACAAAATGTGATCTTTTAGGATACTGATCTATTTTGCTTATTTCGCTTAAATCTGCTTCATTATTTTTATTAAATAATAGTGAATTTAAAAATGATCTTACCCAGGTATTCCCACTTTTAGGATATGAAGCTAACCAAATAATCATTAAGATAAATATATAATTTAGATGAATATAAAACTATAATAATTAGTTATGACAATCTATGCTCTCTCCTCAGGACCTGGTATCTCAGGTATAGCAGTTATCAGAATATCAGGAGCTAAAGTTAAAGAGATTGTTAAATTAATTACAAATAGCCAACTTCCAAAGCCAAGGCAAGCAACCTTAAAAAAATTCAATAAAATCAATAATTCTGAGCTTATAGACGAGGGAATATTAATATGGTTTCCAGGCCCTGAGAGCTACACAGGCGAGGATATGGCTGAAATACATGTGCACGGTAGCATTGCTGTTGTGAGGGCAATTTTAGATCAATTATCAAAAATTGAAAATTGTCGACTTGCTGAACCTGGTGAATTTACAAAAATTGCTTTTCAAAATGAAAAAATAAATCTTCTTAAAGCTGAGAGCATATCCGATCTCATTTCTGCAGAAACAGAAATTCAAAGACAACAAGCTATTAAAATTATGAGCGGGCAAAGTTCAGATAAATTTAATTCACTAAGAGAAAAACTTTTAAAAATTTTATCAAACGTTGAAGCTAAAATTGATTTTCCTGAGGAAGATCTCCCAGATGATGTAATTAAAAATATAAAAAATGATTCTGAAAAAATAAGATTAGAAATCGAAAAAATTTTGAACGATCAAAAAGTTGGAGAAAGAATTAGAGAAGGTTTTAAAATTGCAATTATTGGACCAGCCAATGCAGGAAAATCATCTTTGCTTAATCATCTTTCCAATCGTGATGTAGCTATCGTCTCAGAAATTGCAGGTACAACAAGAGACGTTATCGAAGCTCATTTAAATTTAGATGGATATCCTGTTGTGATTTCTGATACTGCTGGGATTAGAGAGTCTCATGATGAGATAGAAAAAAAAGGAATTAAAATAGCTCTCAAACGTGCTGAGGATGCGGATCTTAACATAATAGTAGTAGAGCCAAAAAGTGTTAATTTTACTGGATTTTTGAATGATTTGGTTAGTGAAAAATCAATAATTGTAATTAATAAAATAGATCTTGGTTATAAAGATATCAACCAACAAATTGAAAAGTTTAATCCAATTTTTTTATCAATTAAAAATGAAACAAACTTAGATGAGTTAATTAATAGAATTAAAGATAAATTAAAAAATAAATTTGTTAGTTCAAACGAAACTTTGATTACGAGAGAAAGACATAGACAAAGTTTACAAGCTTGTGTTCAAAATTTAATCAACTTCGAGGAAAAAAACTCTCAAGAAGATTTTGATAAAGCTGCAGAAGATTTAAGATTGGCAACCAGACATTTAGGAATGATTGTTGGTAAAGTAGATGTTGAAGAAATATTAGGGTCTATTTTTAATGATTTTTGTATAGGCAAATAAGTACTGAATTTACTTGGTTTTTATACATTTTTAAGTGTTTCCTTGTAAATTTTAGGATCAATAATAAATTACCACTATGAAAAATGAGTTGTCATTTGATGTAGTTGTAATTGGCGGTGGGCATGCAGGATGTGAAGCAGCGGCAGCATCTGCTAGATTGGGAGTAAATACAGCCTTATTTACACATAAATTTGATACTATTGGTGAGATGTCATGTAATCCAGCTATAGGAGGATTAGGCAAAGGTCATCTTGTTAGAGAGATAGACGCACTAGATGGTGTAATGGGAGAAATTGCGGATAAATCAGGAATACAATTTCGCCTATTAAATAGAAGTAGAGGTCCTGCAGTGCGGGGACCACGTACACAAAGTGATAGATCACTATATAAAAAATATATGCAAGAAAAATTGGTAAACTACTGTAATTTAAGCATTTTTTCAGATCCTGTAATTGAGTTTATTTTTGCCAAAAACAATATAATTGGTTTTATAACACAAGAAGGTAAAAAAGTACTCTCATCAAAAGTAATTTTAACAACTGGAACTTTTCTAAATGGGTTAATTCACATTGGTAATAAAAAAACACCTGCAGGGAGATTTAATGAAAAACCTTCAACTGGTTTAAGTGAACAGTTAGAAAAATATAATTTCAAAATTGGAAGATTAAAAACAGGAACACCTCCAAGATTGGATGCAACGACAATTAACTTCGAAAAGCTCGAGGAGCAGCATGCAGATGAAGACCCTTATTTTTTTTCTTTCCTTACTAAAAAAAATATTAATAGACAAATTTCTTGTAGGATGACTTATACCAATCAAGCAGTGCATGATATCATTTCTAAAAATATAAAAAGTAGTGCTATGTATTCTGGAAGTATACAGGGAGTTGGTCCAAGATACTGTCCTTCTATAGAAGATAAAATTGTAAAGTTTGCTGACAAGCAAAAACATCAAATATTTTTGGAGCCAGAGGGTCTTAATGATAAAACTATATACCCTAATGGAATTTCAACTTCTCTTCCAGCTGAAATACAACAAGAAATATGCAATAATATCAATGGTTTAGAAAATGTAAAGATTATAAGGCCTGGATATGCAATTGAATATGACTTTGTTGATCCAAGAGAGCTATTTTTAACGCTAGAGACAAAAAAAATTAGAAATCTTTACCTAGCAGGACAAATAAATGGTACAACAGGTTACGAAGAGGCAGCCGCTCAAGGTTTGATCGCCGGGATTAATGCCTCTCTTTCTATGTTAGGTAAAGAACCATTTATACTTGATAGATCTGAAGCTTATATAGGTGTGATGATAGATGATTTAGTCACAAAAGGAGTTGCTGAGCCTTACAGAATGTTTACTTCAAGGGCAGAATATAGGCTATCTTTGAGATCTGATAATGCAGATCTTAGACTTACTCAAAAAGGTATTGATATTGGACTTATACTTGATGAAAGAAAAACAATATATAATGAAAAAGCATCTAGATTTGAGAAAAGTCTAAAAAAAATGGAAAATTCCTTAATTTCTCCATCTAAAGCTTCAAAATTTGGAATAAATATTGCAAAAGACGGGGTTAAAAGAAATGCAATAGAAATATTGAGTCAAAAATCAATAAAAATGAGCAAAATTAGAGAAATTTGGCCAGAAATCAAATATGTTTCACGTGAAATAGATGAGCAAATTGAGATAAAGGCACATTATAAAGGCTATTTGAAGAAACAAGATGCAGATATTTTAGCATTTAAAAGAGATGAAAATCTTAAAATTCCTGAAAATCTAGATTATGATCAATTTTCAGGCTTATCAAATGAGGTTAAATCAAAATTCAAGGAAATAAAACCAAAAACACTTGGTCAAGCGCTTAGAATAGATGGGATTACGCCAGCAGCAGTATATATTTTGTTGTCTCATGTCAAAAGAAAGTCTATTAAGCATATAGCTTGATTGATTCGATAATAATAAAAAAAGACAAAATTTACCTTCCAAATGTTTCACGTGAAACATTAAAGGAGCTTGAAGAATATTCACAGTCAATTTTAAACACAAACAAGAAAATTAATTTGATAAGTTCAAGCACAGAAAAGTCAATAAATACAAGGCATATTTATGATAGTGCACAAACCATTGATTTTATTGATAAAAAAGATATTCAAGTATGTACAGATCTTGGCTCAGGTGCAGGCCTTCCTAGTATAGTTTTAGGTATTTTAATGAAATCCAAAAAGCAAGGTTTTAAGCTGATTTTTTATGAAAAGAGTTACCACAAAAGTAATTTTCTTAAAGAGATGGCAAAAAAATTTAAATTAGAAGCAAAAATTTATCAAAAAAATATATTTGAAGAGAAAAATTTAGTAACTGATGTAATAATCTGTAGAGCATTCAAACCTTTACCGGTTATTTTTGAAATAGCTACAAAGAATTTTAAAAATTTTAAATACATAGTTATGTATCTAGGAAAGAGTGGTAAAAAAATTTTGAAAGATGTTTCCACAAAGTGGAAATTTGATGTAGAAGAAATGAAAAGTCTAACAAGTGATGTTTCGTCAGTAGTAAGAATTTCGAATTTAAAAAAAAAATATGAATAAAAAAATTATTTCAGTCATAAATCAGAAAGGTGGAGTGGGCAAGACAACCACGGTTATCAATCTTGCTGCCGGGTTAGCAATGAAAGGAAAAAAAATTCTTGTTATTGATCTTGATCCACAAGGTAATGCCACAACAGGCCTTGGATTATCTAACACAACAAGTTCTGACCAAACAATTTACAATGTCTTGAATGGAAATAAAAAAATTTCAGAGGTAATCCAGACTACGAGACTTGAAAATTTAGATTTGATATCATCAAATGTTGATTTGTCTGGATTAGAGGTAGAGACAGCAGATGATAGTCGAAGAGCCTTTAAATTAAAAGATGAATTAACATTGATTTTAAACAATTCTGAGCTGACTTATGACTATATCATAATTGACTGCCCACCATCCTTAAGCCTCCTTACAATCATGGCTTTGGTAGCTTCCAATGCTCTAGTGGTACCACTTCAGACAGAATTTTTTGCTTTGGAGGGGCTTACACAACTTATGAAAACAATTGAGAGGATAAAGTCGAACCTAAATCCATCTTTGGAGATAAGAGGAATACTTCTGACCATGTATGATAAGAGAAATAAACTATCAGGGGAGGTAGAAATTGAGGCAAGGAACTATTTTAAGAATAAAGTTTACAGCACAGCAGTACCTAGAAATGTCAGATTATCAGAAGCACCCTCACACGGTGTTCCAGTTCTAATTTATGATAAAACTTGTCCAGGTAGTAGAGCATATTTTAGTTTTACAGAAGAATTTTTAAATCAAGATAAACCAGTGGAGAGTGCGGCATGATCAATCCATTTAAATCAAAAAAAGGACTAGGAAGAGGATTATCTTCTTTGATAGGAGATAGTGAAAAAATTGATGATAAAAAAAATGTCTCAATAAGTTCGTTAGTTAGAAATAAGTATCAGCCAAGAAAAAAATTTGATGAAGCAAGTTTAGAGGAATTAACTAACTCTATAAGAGAGAGAGGTATAATTCAACCAATCATAGTTAGGCCATCGTCTGATCAGGATGATAAATTAGAAATAATAGCTGGTGAAAGAAGATGGCAGGCAGCACAATATGCAGGTCTTCATGAAGTACCAGTAATCGTAATTCATGTAGATAATCTAAAATCCTTAGAATTTGCTATTGTTGAAAATGTTCAAAGAAAAGATTTGAATCCAATTGAAGAGGCTGAAGGTTATAAAAGATTGATAGATGAATTTAGTTATGACCAAGATAAGGTATCAAAATTCATTGGTAAAAGTAGAGCGCACATTTCGAATTGTTTGAGACTTTTATCTCTTCCAAAAGAAATAATAGAATTAATAATTGAAGAGAAATTATCTCAAGGACATGCAAAAATTTTAGTTGGATTAGATAATGCAATCTTTTTAGCAAAAAAAATTATTTCTAAAAAATTATCAGTCAGACAATCTGAAAGTTTAGTTCGTATGTTGAAATCTAGTTCTAATAGTTCTATTAAGAAAAAAGATCCAAATATCATAAGTCTTGAAGAAGAGTTAACAGATAAAATTGGAATGAGAGTGTTTGTTAAGAATAAAAGAAATAATTCTGGAACTATTAGTTTAGAGTATAAGGGAGCTGACCAGCTTGATAGGCTAGTAGAGATTATTAAACTAAATTATTAGTAATTACTTATAAAGTTTGAGACAA
>CABYFN010000033.1 GCA_902518235.1 uncultured Pelagibacteraceae bacterium
GTGGTGCAAAGAAACAAAAAAATAATAGTCTAATTAAATTAAACCTATTAGATTAAGAGTTAATGAACAAAATAGTTCAATTTATAGATTCAACACTGTTTGATTTAGGAAGACAATTTAAATTGTCTTATTTGCCTCCCTTGATGATTTATGTAGCAGCAGGTATATCCGGCCTAACAGGTATAGTTGGTACTTTCTTTGTAAAAGATTATTTGAATTTATCTGCAGCGTTTCTTGCAGGTTTAGGTTTCTGGGCAGGAATACCTTGGGCTTTAAAAATGCCATTAGGACATTTGGTAGATTTAATCTGGAATAAAAAGAATTACATGGTTTACGTTGGTGCCACATTAATTGGTGTAAGTTTATTAATAATGTACGGGTTAATAATTCATACAGAACAAATGTCATCTTATTTAAAAGTTGAAACTTGGTTTGTAATAAGCGTTCTTTTAGCTCCTATTGGTTATGTAGTTCAAGATGTTGTTGCTGATGCAATGACAGTTGAAGCAGTACCTTTAATTAATGAAAATGGTGAAAAATTTACAACAGATCAAGTTAAGATTATGCATACAACGATGCAAACACTTGGAAGATTTGCAATTATAGGTGGAACAGTTTTAGTTGCCCTTGCCAATGTGATATTATTTAAAGGAGTAGACAATCTTGAACAGGCTGAAAAAATACAATTATACGGATCAATATATCTTTACGCATTAATAATACCAATGGTTTCAATTTTAGGTGTTATTTTTGCAGTGTATTTAAAAAATAAAAAGAAAAACATTTTAATTAGTCAGGGTCTATCTGGTGAAGAAGGTAATTTTAACCATGAAAAAACAAAAGTTAATTGGTGGATACTAGGTGGTAGTTTAATTTTTGTAATTTTTACATTGAGTGTCGGTTCGTTAGGATTACCCTTTGCACAAGAAATTGTTTTTTTAGGTTCTATGTTAATCATTTTATTCCTTATGAATAAACTTATTAAAGAGTTACCTGAAAAGTTAAGATTTACAATAGTTGGAACTGCTATAATTATTTTTATATTTAGAGCCATGCCTGGACCTGGACCTGGCTTATCTTGGTTTGAAATTGATGAACTTCAATTTAATGAACAATTTTTTTCAATACTATCTTTACTAGCTTCTATACTTACATTAGTCGGAATAATAATTCTTAGACCATTTATGGCAAAAAATTCTATTGCTAAAATAATTGTTATTTTATCAATTGCTGGATCAATATTATTTTTACCAAGTGTTGGAATGTATTATGGATTTCACAACTGGACTTCGTCGTTAACAAACGGAATTGTTGATGCAAAATTTATTGCATTAATTAATACAGCATTAGAATCTCCATTGGGTCAAATATCAATGATTCCACTTTTAGCTTGGATTGCTAAAAATGCACCCTCCCATTTAAAAGCAACTTTTTTTGCGGTTTTTGCCTCATTCACTAATTTAGCTTTGTCTGCAAGTGCTTTATTAACAAAATATCTCAACGAAATTTTTACAATTACAAGAGAAGTGAAAGATAAGGTTTCAAACGCAATTTTAACAACAGCAGACTATTCTGAGCTAGGATTGTTATTAATAACTGTTACAATTATTACCTTAATTACACCGATTCTATTTGTTTTATTTATTCAGAAATCTAGAT
Source organism: uncultured Pelagibacteraceae bacterium (assembly GCA_902518235.1). Lineage (GTDB taxonomy): Bacteria > Pseudomonadota > Alphaproteobacteria > Pelagibacterales > Pelagibacteraceae > Pelagibacter. Next base: position 1,660 of record CABYFN010000033.1, read on the forward strand.
TTAAAACTGAGGAATAATAACTACTTACACTTATAGCCAAATTCTAAAGAAGCATCAGTAATAGAATGGTATAGAGACTCTCCAAAACTTCTTAGAGAAAAAATTCTTACTTTTTCTGGTTCATCTTCAATCATATCAACTATAAAAGAAATTCCATTATAAGCCGAGTTAATGCTCATATTTTTTGTTAAAATATTAAAATTAAAAGGACATCCTTTTTTTAAAACTTCTTTTACGTATGGTCCTTCTAATTCTATCGTAGCTTTGGAATGAGAAAGGTCTGTGACAGCAAAATCATTTTCATTAAAAGTGCTATAAATTTCTTTTAACAATTCTTTTTTATGTGAAATTAAAAGCCAATTATTTGGTGAATTCCATAACACTCTAATATTTTCATTTGAAACTACTGTTTGTGACTGGTTTACAAATTTTAAATTGTTAAAATTTATATCATCAATTTTAATAGAAGAATTTTTATACTGAACTATTTGAACAATTAGTAAATTTCCTAACTCTTTAATTTTTAATAATTCATTTTCAGATTTATTTTCAAAGTTGCCAAATGACCCCTCAACATGAACATTTTGTAAAGCAGAAATTACCGTCATGCTCTTACTCTCTTTCCTTCAGGATCAACATAATGCGACGAAACAATTTCCACAGGAATAGTTTTATTTTTTAAAGGTGACATAGCAAATAGCTTTTGTCCTATCATTTTTTTACCATCTTTAATTATCGCAAGTGAAAATGGATTATCATATTCAACACTCCAACATGATGCTGAGACATGACCCAATTTAGGATTTGGAAGCTTTGCATTCGGGTCTTTAACAATATATGAGCCTTCAGGAATACTCGTTGTTTTGTCTAATGGAACGACACCTACTATTTTTTCTCTATCTGGTTTTGTGAAAGCTGACCTACTTAAAGATCTTTTGCCAATAAAGTCTTTTTTCTTACTGACTAAACCTTCAAGTGATGCATCATGAGGAATTGTTCTCCCATCAAGCTCAGAGCCTGCAACGTGACCCATTTCTATCCTTAAAGTAGATAGGGCCTCAGTTCCATATGGCTGTATTTGAAATTCTTTACCAACTTCGATAATTTTTTCCCACATGAAATTACCTAAGTCTGATTCCACGTTAACTTCATAAGCAAGTTCTCCTGAAAATGAAATTCTATAAATTTTTGTCGGAATACCGAATAAATCAGCCTCTTTGTAGCCCATAAATGGCAGACCTTCATTAGATACATCGGTATTTGGGAATAATTTCATTAATAATGCTCTTGAATTTGGGCCTGCTATTGCAGCACCAGCCCACTGCTCTGTTGTTGAGACCACATTAACATTTAATTCTGGCCAAACTAGCTGCAAATAATATTCTAAATGAGATAGGACATTGGCCGCCTGAGCTGTTGTAGTTGTCATGTGGTAATGATTTTCAGAAATTCTTGTTGTTGTTCCATCATCCATTACAATGCCATCTTCTCTTAGCATTACTCCATATCTTGCTTTACCCACTGGTAGCTTAAGCCATGCATTAGTGTAAACTCTATTTAAAAATTCTGCAGCATCAGGACCTTTAACATCTATTTTTCCTAAAGTAGTAACGTCGCATACTCCTACATTTTTTCTTACATTTTTTGCTTCTCTTTTTGAGGCTTCAAATAATGTTTCGTTTCCTTGCTTGTAGTATCTTGGTCTTAACCAAACTCCAGCATCAACAAATACTGCATTATTTTTTTCATGCCATTGATGCATTGGTGATTTTCTTGTCGGTTTAGAATGTTTACCAACCTCTCTTCCTACAATTGCTCCAATTGAAACAGGTGTATAGGGAGGTCTAAATGTAGTGTGACCAACTTGTGGTACTACTTTATTTTCAATATCTGACACTAATTGTAAACCATTTAAATTACTTGTCTTCCCTTGGTCTGTCGCCATTCCAAGGGTTGTATATCTTTTCACATGTTCGATTGATCTAAAACCTTCTCTTAGCGCTAACTCTATATCAGTGACTGCCACATCGTTTTGAAAATCTAAAAATCTTTTGTAAGATTTACCTTTTGGTAAAGGAACACACCAAAACTTATCGTGCTCTGTAGATTTTTTTTCAACTACAGTTGGCAGAGAAACTTTATTATTATTTTCTGTTATTTTGTTTGAAACTTCGTATCCTTTATCAAATGCTTCGTTAATTGTTTCTTCTAAAGTAAATTTACCATTTGCTGAGCCAATTGTATTTTCATTCTGTTTAGATTTCTTTGGAATGAATGCATCTATCTTTTCATTAAATTCAGATTTATTTCCAGACTGGGATGCTAAATGAATTGACGGTGTCCAAAACCCTGAAACACAAATACAATCACATTCAATATTTTCTATATTTGATAAATCTTTTTTATTATCAGATATTTTTGCAATATCTGCTGATTTGACTTTTTTATATCCCTTGGCAGCCACAACTACATGGGAAAACTTAATTTCAATTCCTAAATTTTTGGCTTCGCTAATAATGTCTGAAGATGGTTCTTTTCTAGTATCTAAAATTAATGGATTAACGCCATTTTTTTTGAATTCTATAGCTGTTTCATATCCACTGTCATTATTTGTAAATATTAATGGTTTTTTTCCAACTAAAACTCCATAAACCTTCATATATTCTTTGGCAGCTGAAGATAACATGACACCTGGGGTATCATTGTTACCAAATACTAGAGGTCTTTCAATTGAACCTGATGAAATCAGAACTTCTTTTGCTCTTATGTACCACAAACGTTGTTTAGGTAAGTATTTTTGGGTTTTAGGTAAGTGGTCACCTATTCGTTCTGACATTACCAACATGTTATGATCATAATAACCAAATACCTGTGATCTATTTTTTACAATTACATTAGACATTGACTTTAATTCTGTAATTATTTTCTCTGACCATTCAACACCAGTTTGATTGCCAATATTTACATCACTAGTTAACAGGCTTCCCCCGTATCTTGGTTTATCTTCAGCTAAAATTACGCGCGCACCATTTTTTGCTGCTGCGTATGCACTTGCTAAACCTGAAGGTCCTGATCCAGTAATCAATAAATCACAATATTCATATTTGTGTTCATATCTTTCTTTATCATGTTTGATTGATGCTTCTCCAAAACCTGCTGCCATTCTAATAAAAGGTTCATAAATTTTATACCAAAAGCTTGGTGGCCACATAAAAGTTTTATAATAAAACCCAGCTGGAAAAAACATTTTTAAGAAATTATTAATTGCGCCAATATCAAAGTTTACACTAGGCCAACAGTTTACACTTTTAACTTCTAGTCCTTCAAAAATCTCCTGTTCTGTAGCTCTAATATTAGGATCTCTCTCATTGTTTCTTTCTAATTGTAAAATTGCGTAAGGTTCATCAACACCAACTCCAAAGAAACCTCTAGGTCTATGATATTTAAAACTTCTCCCAACAAGATGCACTCCGTTTGCTATTAAAGCAGAAGCAATAGTGTCTCCTTCATAACCAAAATATTTTTTACCATTAAATGTAAAAGAAATTTTTTTATTTCTATTTACCATTCCAACGTTATCTAATCTAAAACTTTGTGACATTATTCAATTAGTTCGGTTGCTTTATAGGTTTTAAAAATTTCGTGAGTTGATGTGTCTCTTTCAACTTTTATCCACTGTCTGCAGCCAGATATATGGTGCCATAGTTCTAGATGTTTTCCTCTAGGGCTTTTTCTCAAATAAACAAATTTATCCCACTCGTGGTCGCTAATTTCCTTATTAAGCTCTGGCCGTTTTACTGTTGCATCTCCGCCATAAGCAAACTCATTCTGAGATCTTGATCCACAATGTGGACAAAATATATAGAGCATTTAAGATATCCAGGTTTTGGTACCAAGACCTTTTTCATCGATTAAATCACCAGTATTAAATCTATTTAAACTGTAACCTGCATTTAATTCATGAACTCTGTCTTGCGCAATTGTGTGTGCGAAAGTCCACCCTGAAGCTGGCGTAGCCTTAAATCCACCATAGCACCAGCCACAATTTAAGTATAAGCCGTCAATATGTGTTTTATCAATAATTGGTGAACCGTCCATGGACATATCCATAATTCCACCCCAAGTTCTAAGCATTTTTAATTTGCTAAGAAATGGAAACATCGCAATTCCTTCTGTCAATACGTGTTGGAGTGTTGGTAGATTTCCTCTTTGGGAGTAACTATTATATCCATCCAAGTCTCCACCCATAACCATCTCTCCTTTATCTGATTGACTACAATAGAAATGTCCTGCACCAAATGTAACAACATGATCGAGTAAAGGTTTTACAGGTTCAGAGACACATGCTTGAAGAAGATGGGTTTCAACTGGCAATGTCATATTTAACATTTCTGCTAAAATATTTGTACTGCCTGCAACACACAACCCAATTTTTTTTGCTTTGATCTCTCCTCTAGATGTTCTTACTCCAACTATTTTTCCGTTATTAACATCAAATCCTGTAACCTCACAATTTTGAATTATATCCACACCCATCGAGTCTGCTTGTCTTGCATATCCCCAAGCAACAGCATCATGTCTAGCAGTTCCAGCACTTGGTTGCATCAATCCTCCAAAAATTGGAAATCTTACATTGTCAGAAAAATCTGCCATTGGAATTCGTTTTTGAACTTCTTCCCTATTTAATAAAACCGCATCAATTCCATTTAGGCGCATTGAATTTCCTCTTCTAGAGTATGCATTCATTTGGGCATCTGAATGAGCAAGATTAATTATTCCTCTTGGAGAAAACATAACATTGTAATTCAAATCCTGACTCATCTTTCTCCATAGATCCATGCCAAACTCACTGAACAAAGCA
>CABYFN010000034.1 GCA_902518235.1 uncultured Pelagibacteraceae bacterium
AACGTAAGTATTTCCTCATTAATTTGAGTAAAAATTTAATACAAATTGTATTTAAAAATATAAAAATGTTATAAATAATCTTTCCGAAATAAATAAATGAATAAAAAAAATAACAATACATATCAAGCAGACTCTATTAAAGTCTTAAAAGGTCTTGAAGCAGTAAGAAAAAGACCAGGAATGTATATTGGTGATACAGACGATGGAACTGGCTTACATCACATGGTATACGAGGTTGTAGATAATTCTATTGATGAAGCATTAGCAGGTCATTGTAAAAAAATTGAGGTAAGTATAAATTCTGATGGATCAATTACGGTTCAAGATGATGGTAGAGGAATACCAGTTGATTTTCACAAGGAAGAAAAAAAGTCTGCTGCAGAAGTAATAATGACACAACTTCACGCAGGAGGTAAATTTGATCACGATTCATATAAGGTTTCAGGAGGATTACATGGTGTTGGAGTGTCAGTTGTAAATGCTCTCTCGCAAAAATTAGAATTAGAAGTTGAAAGAGATGGAAAAAAACATTTTGTTGAGTTTATAAATGGTGAGACTAAAACACCGTTAAAGATAACTGGCAAATCGAAGAGTACAGGTACAAGAATAAATTTCTTACCTTCAAAAGATATTTTCTCATCGATAAAGTTTAGTTTTTCAATTATTCAAAAAAGAATGCGTGAGTTAGCTTTTCTGAATAAAGGAATTAAAATTATACTTAATGATTTAACCCAAAAAAAAATAAAGTCTGATGAATTTAAATTTGAGGGTGGAATAAATGAGTTTGTTGAGTTTTTAGATGAAAAGAGGGAAAAATTAAAAAATAAAAATGACAACGATTTGTTTAGAAAGCCAATTTATATTGAAGGAATCAAAAGTGATATAGATGTTCAATGTTCGCTAAAATGGAATGCAGGATACAATGAGGATGTTTATCCTTATACTAATAATATTTATCAAAAAGATGGAGGAACCCATCTTTTAGGTTTTAGAAGTGCATTAACAAGAGTTGTGAATAAATATGCATCAGAGCAAAATTTATTAAAGAAAAGTAAAGTTCTTTTATCAGGAGATGACGTAAAAGAGGGTTTAACTTGTGTTCTGTCTGTAAAAATCCCAGATCCTAAATTTTCCTCACAAACAAAAGACAAATTAGTTTCATCAGAAGTAAGAAATATCGTTGAAGGCATAGTCAATGAAAAATTATCAATTTGGTTTGACCAAAATCCTTCAGTCTCCAAAACAATTTTGACAAAAATAATTCAGGCTGCAGTAGCAAGAGATGTTGCTAAAAGAGCAAGAGAAAACGTAAGAAGAAAAGGAGCATTGGAGTTGACTGGATTACCAGGAAAATTAGCAGATTGCCAAAACTCAAAACAAGAAGGCACAGAATTATTTATAGTAGAGGGAGACTCAGCTGGAGGATCAGCCAAACAGGGAAGAAACAGAGAATATCAAGCAGTATTGCCTTTAAGAGGTAAAATATTAAATACATTTACTGAGATAAATGGAATTAAAAAGAATGGTAGTCAAAGTGATTTAAGAACGAAATCATTATCAAAGATGATTTCATCTAATGAAATAGTTACATTGATAAATGCTTTGGGGCTAGATCCTAAAACAGAGGAATTAGACCTAGAAGATTTAAGATATGGAAAAATTATAATTATGACCGATGCAGATGTTGATGGTTCGCATATAAGAGCGTTACTTTTAACTTTTTTTAACAATATTCCATTTAATAAATTAATACAAAAAGGTCATGTGTATTTAGCTCAACCACCCCTTTTCAAAATAAATAAAGGTTCTAAAGGTGTTTATATAAAAGATGAAAAAGATCTTGAAAATTATATAGTTAAAAATTCTAAGACTTTAAAGAGTATTAAGAGAGGCTCAAAAGAGTTTGAAAAAACTATTCAACTAGAAAAATCAAGTCTAAATATTCAAAGATTTAAAGGTCTTGGAGAAATGAATCCTGAAGAATTATGGAATACTACTTTAAATCCAGAGACTAGAAATTTACTTCAAGTTCAATATTCAAAAAATCTTCAAAAAGATCAAAACCTTATACAAACATTAATGGGTAACGATGTTGCTTCTAGAAAAGATTTTATTGTAGATAACGCTATAAATGTTGTTAATTTAGATATTTAATTAATGGAGTTAAGTAGTAATTCCAAATCTTCGTACTTAAATAAAATTACATACGTTAATTTAAGATGGATAGGTGTAATAGGTCAATTTATTACTATAAATGCTGTTGCATTTTTATTTAAATTTGAATTTAATTTTTTACTAGCAAATATTATAGTTTTATTAGGGGCTTTAAGTAATATTTTCTTATTTTATTTTTTTAAAAAAAATCAATTACAAGAAAAAATATCTTTAACCTTTCTTACCCTTGATATTATACAGTTGAGTTTTTTGCTTTATTTAACTGGTGGCACTATAAATCCATTCTCAATATTCTTAATAATACCAAGTATATTTGCCTCAAATAGCTTAAGTATTAAAACAAATATTTTATTAATATTTTTGACAATTTTTTCAATAATTTTACTTACCTTCTTCCACCAAGAATTACCTTCCCCATTAAATGAATATATTTTTAGTAATTACTATTATTATTCAGTCCCTTTAGCTTTAATTATTGCACTTATTTTCCTGAGTTTTTTTGCTTTAACATTTGGAAATGAATCAAAGGTTAGAAAAGATGCGTTAGATAAAATTCAGGAAGTTATTTCTAAAGAGAATGAATTAGTTTCTTTAGGTGGACAAGCAGCTGCTGCTGCTCATTCTTTAGGCACCCCCCTTTCTACAATTAAAATTATTTCTCAAGATTTGTATGACAATTTTAAAAATAATAAAGAATTAAAAAAAGATGTTGAATTACTTCAAAGCCAAGTTGATAGATGCAATGTAATATTAAAAAAATTGTCTTTAAACCCTGTAGTTGAAGATGATTTTATAGACAAGGATATTAGTCTGAATAACTATGTGAAAGAAATTGTGAATTCTTTTAAAGAAATATCAGATAAAAATTTTATCATCAATACTGAGCAGAATTATAATTCTTTTGAAATTTCAAAATTAATTGAAATTATTTATGGTATAAGAAATTTTATTGGAAATGCAAATAAGTTTGCAAAAAAAAATATTTATATTTCAATAACAAGTGACAGTGAAAACTCTTCAATAACTATTGAAGACGATGGTTCGGGATTCCCAAAGGATATATTAACCAAAATTGGAGATCCATACATAAAATCATTACAATCTAAAAATAAATCAAGAGCGGGCTTAGGCTTGGGAATATTTATAGGTAAAACTTTATTAGAAAAAAATAAGGCAAAACTTTTAATTAGAAATTCTGAGACAAGAGGTGGTGCAGAAATTAAAATAGAGTGGTCTAATAAAGATCTAGTTAATCTTTAGTGAAGTTGTTTGTTTTCAAATAGTCCACTTAATTGATCAATCATTACATCGCCTAGTTCCTGCACATCTGAAATTTTGATAGCTTTTTTATAATATCTGGATACATCATGACCAATTCCTATAGCCAATATTTCTACCTCACTTTTGTTTTCAATAAATTTAACAATTTTTTTCAAATTTTTTTCTAAAAAATCTCCTGAATTAACTGATAATGTTGAGTCGTCGACTGGTGCTCCATCTGAAATAACCATAAGAATTTTTCTTTCTTCTTTTCTTTTTTTTAATCTATTAAATGCCCACGTTATAGCTTCGCCATCTATATTTTCTTTCAATAAACCCTCTTTAAGCATCAATCCCAAATTTTTTTTTGATTGTCTCCAATGAGAATCTGCACCTTTGTAAATTATGTGTCTTAAATCATTAAGTCTTCCAGGATTTTTCGTTTTACCTAATCTATTCCATTCTTGGCGACTTTTTCCACCTTTCCAATTTTTTGTCGTAAAACCTAGTATTTCAACTTTAACCGAACATCTTTCTAGGGTTCTTGATAAAATATCAGCACATATTGCAGCTATTGTTATTGGCCTACCTCTCATTGAACCAGAGTTGTCAATTAAAAGTGTAACAATTGTATCTTTAAAGTCTAAATCTTTCTCTTTTTTAAATGATAAGGAATTATATGGATCAATGATAATTCTAGGTAATTTTGAACTATCTAACAATCCCTCTTCTAGGTCAAATTCCCATGATCGATTTTGTTTTGCCATTAATTGTCTTTGTAATTTATTTGCTAACTTAGTAATTAAATCTTGAAAACTTGTAAGCTGTTGGTCTAAATTTTTTCTCAGTTTCTGAATTTCCTCAGCTGTATCTAAACTTTCTGCTTTTGCAACTTCATCGAATTCTGTAGTAAATATTTTGTAATCTTTATCGCTTACACTTAAATTTTTTTTTTGTATTACATTTTCTGATTCTGTGTCCTCGTTATTTTCACTACCAAGCTGGTCTTCAAGTCTAAACTCATTTACATCATCCTCGCTATCCATTCCCTGGCTTATATTTTCATCTTCACTTGTTTTGCTAGAGTCATTATTATCTTTATCATCATTGTTATTAGAATTATTTTGATCTTGCGTGTCGTCATTTTCTTCATTTTCTTTTTCAGTTGTGTCATCATTTTCAAATATATCCATACTTTCTAAAATTTCAGAAAATTTAGCGTTATAAACTTCTTGATTTTCTAAATTTTGCTTTAAAAATTCAAAATGTTTGTCTATTGACTTGTTAAAATCCTTCTCCCAAAATTTAAGAATTTCTTTATTTTCTGGGTATAACTCGACATTAAAAAACTTGTTTGTCATATAAATTTCAAAAGCATCTATAATATTTGTATCTTCCTTTTTTGTTATTTTTTCTTGTTTCAAATATTGAAGTCTATTTTTATAATTGTCTTTGAAATTTTTGGAAATTCCTTTTAGCATCTCTGAGCCAAGTAATTCATACCTTACTTTTTCTGCAAGTTGGTAGAGCGTTCTGCACGATGGATTCTGTGGGTTGTTTTTATCTAATAATTTTCTGTTTGAAAATTTTCTTTTTAAAGCCTCTGAGTCTGTCTCGGCCCTTAGTTTTTTAAATTGATTTTTATCATTAATATTTTCAATTTCTCCAATATCATAAACTTTTTCATCATTTTTTTTATTTTTAACAACTTTATAGTCATCTGAAATTACTTTGTAAGTTGATTGAAGAGCTTGTTTAAATTTTTCTTTAATACTATCTTCTTTGTTCATTAAATTTGAATATTGATCATTGACTCTGGCAGTTCTTCGCCAAAACATCTTTGATAATATTCAGCAATAGTATTTTTCTCAGCATCATCACATTTGTTTAAAAATGTTACTCTAAATGAATATCCAATATCTTTGAAAATTTCAGAATTTTCTGCCCAATGTAATACTGTTCTAGGACTCATTACTGTTGATATATCACCTGCCATAAAACCTTTCCTTGTAAGTGAGGCTACTTTTATCATATTTGAAACTTGTTCTTTACCTTTAGGATTATTTAAATTTTTATTCTTGCCTAAAATAATTTCCATTTCTTTATCTAAACTAAGATAGTTTAACGTGGATACAATATTCCATCTATCCATTTGACCCTGATTAATTTGTTGTGTCCCATGATACAATCCAGTTGTATCACCTAGTCCCACAGTATTCGTTGTTGCAAAAAGCCTAAAAAATTTATTTTGTTTAATAACTTTATTTTTATCTAGTAAAGTAAAGCTACCTTCTGACTCGAGCACTCTCTGAATAACGAACATTACATCTGGTCTCCCAGCGTCATATTCATCAAAAACTAAGGCCACAGGATTTTGAATTGACCAAGGTAATATTCCTTCTTTAAATTCAGTGATTTGTTTACCATCCTTAATTACTATTGAGTCTTTTCCTATTAAGTCAATTCTACTAACATGGCTATCAAGATTAATTCTTATACAAGGCCAATTTAATCTCGCAGCAATTTGTTCGATGTGAGTCGATTTACCAGTTCCATGGTATCCTTGAATTAAAACTCTTTTGTTGAAAGAAAATCCTGACAAAATAGCTAATGTTGTATCTTTATCAAACTTATAAGTTTTATCAATTTCTGGGACGTACTCACTTGTTTTTGAAAATGCATCAATTTCCATGTCACTTTCAACACCAAAAGTTTGTTTAATAGATAACTTAATGTCAGGGGTATGATTAATATTTGGCGTCAATTTTATCCTTATATGTATTTTTTAATTGAGTATAAGCTAAAGTTATTACTTTAAGCTTGTCTTCAAATTTTTTATTTCCAGAATTCATATCAGGGTGAAATTTTTTGACAAGCTTTTTAAATTTTTCTTGTACTTTTTCCCATTTTAATCCAACACTAATACCTAATATATTAAAGGCTTTTAAATCGTTGTTATTAAATTTAAATTTATTCATATTA
>CABYFN010000035.1 GCA_902518235.1 uncultured Pelagibacteraceae bacterium
AGAGAATTATTTATGAACCCAAAGGAGTTTGCGTGTTAATAACACCCTGGAATTGGCCAATGAATCAAGTTTGTTTAAAAGTAATCCCAGCTTTAGCAGCAGGGTGTACTATGATTTTAAAACCTTCTGAGTTAGCACCTTTATCATCAATAATACTTGCAGAACTTATTGATGAGGCAGGTTTTCCAAAAGGTGTGTTTAATTTAGTTAATGGAGATGGAGAAACTACTGGTAATGCACTAACCAGTCACAAAGATGTGAATATGATATCTTTTACAGGCTCAACAAGAGCAGGAGCTCTGATTTCACAAAATGCAGCAAAAGACTTTAAGAGGGTAAGTCTTGAATTAGGTGGAAAGGGAGCAAATATTATTTTTAAAGATGCAGATTCTGAAGCAATTGAAAGAGGAGCTGCAAGATGTTTTAGAAATTCAGGTCAATCATGTAATGCACCTACAAGAATGCTGGTAGAAAAATCAATTTATGACGATGCAGTTAATAGATTAAAAAAATTTGCTAATGAATATAAAGTTGATATTCCCCACAAAGAAGGAGATCACATTGGTCCAGTAATATCGGAAACACAATACAATAAAATTCAAGGTTTAATTAAAAAGGGTATAGATGAAGGCGCTAATTTAATAGCAGGAGGACCTGGAAAACCTGATGGTTTAGAAGATGGTTATTACGTAAAGCCAACTGTATTTGCTGATGTAAATAATAATATGGAAATTGCTAGAACTGAGATTTTTGGTCCAGTTTTATCTGTAATTCCGTTTGAAACAGAGCAAGAAGCAATAGAAATTGCAAATGATACTCCATATGGTTTGACAAACTATATTCAAACTGAAGATCAAGAAAAAGTTAAAAGAGTTGCAAGAAAACTTAGATCTGGGATGATAGTTGCAAACACGGCTTCACTTGCTGTAGACGCTCCATTTGGAGGATTTAAACACTCCGGAATAGGAAGAGAAGGTGGAAAAGAAGGCTTATTAGAGTTTTTAGAAGTAAAATCTATTGGCGGCTGGAATTAATTCAAAGATTTATTTTTTATACCATCTAAAAAACTAATACATTTTTTAATTTCAGAGAGTTTTATAAACTCATCGATCTTATGAGCTTGCTTTATAGATCCAGGTCCACATACAACTGTACTTATTCCAATTTCTTGAAATAGTCCTGCTTCAGTTCCAAATGAAACTACTTCTCTAGAATTATCACCTGTTATACTTGAAACAAATTCGCATGCCTCTGAATTAGAAATTCTATCAAAACCAGTTATTTCACCAATAATATCTTTTTTAATTGAGGATTCTGGATAAATTTTTTTCATTGCCGGTAAAAGAATTTCTTTAGTAAATTTATCTATTTCATCATTTAAAAAAATTCCATCTTCTTTAACTACTGGTCTTGTCTCCCAGTTCACATGACATTTATCTGCAATTACATTATGCGCTATGCCCCCAAAAATTCCACCAACCTGTAAAGTTGAGTATGGAGGATCAAAGATAGAGTCTTTAAGCTGTCTTTCTTTGAGTTTTTCTTTTAATTCTAAAAGTTTATTTACATATCTTGCTGCAAATTCAACTGCACTCACACCTTTATCTGGTTGAGAACTATGACCTGCGAGACCTTCAAAATAAGTGGTATATTCGTAGCATCCTTTGTGTGCATCTATTATTTTCATATTAGTTGGTTCACCTACAATACAAATACAATCATGTATTTCCCTTTTTTTTAATTCTTTAATTAAAATAGGCGCACCTTTGCAAGCAGTTTCCTCATCGAAAGTAAATGAGAAATGAATATCTCTATCCAAATTTGATGAGGAGAAAATAGGAGCATATGCCAATGCACATGCTATAAATCCTTTCATATCACAAGAGCCTCTACCAAATAGTTTATCTTCTTTAATTGTTGCATCAAAAGGATCTGTTGCCCATCCTTTAGAAACTGGAACTACATCAGTATGACCAGATAAAATTATTGGTTTTTTTTTACTCTCTTCTTTTGCTTTAATAGTTGAAAATAGATTTACTCTTTTTTCTTCTTCATCGTATGTTCTAAAGGATACTGCACCCAATGAATTTAAAATGTTATCGCAATAATCAATTAGTTGAGTATTGTTTTCACCAGATACAGTTTTAAATGCAATTAAATCTTTCAGTATCTTAATAGAATTACTATATATCTCTTCTAAATTATTTCCTGTACTCATTTATTTTTAATTATATATTAAATCTATGAAAGAACAAATAACCTACGACATTTATGACAAAGTAGATATCAGAGTAGGAACTGTAATATCGGTAAAAAAAAATGAAAAAGCAAGGAAACCATCTCTTGTTGTTGAGGTTGACTTTGGCAAAGATATAGGAATTAAGCAATCTTCAGCACAGATAACTCATTATTATAATGAGGAAAATTTAGTTGGAAAACAAGTTATTGGCATATGTAACTTTCCCGAAAAAAATATAGCAGGTATTGTGTCTCAGGTTTTAATACTTGGTTCTATAGATGAGGAAGGCAAAGTTGTTCTTGTTCACCCATCCCAAAAAGTAGAAAATGGTTTGCCTGTAGCTTAAACATGCACCCCGAATTACTGTCTCTATGTTTGTTTATGTTTGTTACGAGCTGTTCTCCAGGACCAAATAATATTGTTGCCTCTCACTCCGGGTTTAATCACGGATTTAAAAAAACCATTCCTTTAATGTTAGGAGTAATTTTTGGATTTACATTTATGCTAGCAGTAATTAATTTTGGTTTAATAAATATATTTAAGCTTTATCCAATACTTCAAAAAGGTTTAATTTTAACAGGCACAATTTTTTTAATATATTTGTCCTACAAAATATCATTTTCAAAATCATCAAGTGAAAATGATAATCTAAAACCTGTGAATTTTGTTGAAACATTTCTATATCAATTTCTAAATCCTAAAGGAGTAATTGTTGCTATAATTGCAGTCTCTACCTATGTAGAATCTGGTGGTAACTTTATTTCATATTCAATTTGGCTATTAAGCATTGCCTTTTTGTTTGCAGTTATTAGTATTATTTTTTGGACTATAATTGGAAAATTTATGAGGAAATTCGCGACAAATGAGAAATTTATTAAATGGTTTAATTATGTTATGTCGGCACTCTTATTAAGCTGTATTGCAACTTTTTATTACTAAATTATGAAACCAGGAAACCAAAATTCATTTAATTGTCTAAAGGAATTGTCAGTAAATGGAAAAAATTATTCTTTTTATTCACTAAAAGAAGCAGAGAAAAATGGTTTAGGTGGGATAAATAAATTACCAAAATCAATAAAAGTCTTACTTGAAAATCTTCTTAGATATGAAGACAATGTAACAGTAAATAAAGAGCAGATTTTAGCGATCAAAGAGTGGTTAAATTCAAAAAAATCCAAAACCGAAATTGCATATAGACCAGCAAGAGTGCTTCTGCAGGACTATACAGGAATTCCTGCTGTGGCTGATCTTGCTGCAATGAGAGATACAGTTAAGGAAAAGAATAAAGATCCAGATACTATCAATCCTCTTTCTTCAGTTGATCTTGTAATAGATCATTCTGTTCAAGTTGATAAGTTTGCAACTAAGAATTCATTAAAAGAAAATGTTGATATTGAGTTTGATAGAAATTTTGAGAGATATTCTTTTTTAAAATGGGGTCAGCAGGCTTTTAATAACTTTAGAATTGTTCCCCCAGGTACAGGAATTTGTCACCAAGTAAATTTAGAATATTTATCAAAAGTAGTGTGGAATGAAAAATTTGAGGATAAAGAATACTTATTTCCAGATACTCTAGTTGGAACTGATAGTCATACTACAATGGTCAACGGTTTATCAGTACTAGGTTGGGGAGTAGGAGGAATTGAAGCAGAAGCAGGTATGCTGGGACAACCTATATCAATGTTGATACCGGAAGTGATTGGTTTTGAAATGAAAAATAAGCTTCCTGAAGGCACAACTGCTACAGACTTAGTTTTAACAGTAGTCAAAATGTTAAGAGACAAAGGTGTAGTTGGTAAATTTGTAGAATTTTATGGAGAAGGTCTAAAAAATCTAACACTTGCTGATAGAGCAACTATTGCAAACATGGCGCCTGAGTATGGTGCCACATGTGGTTTTTTTCCAATTGATGAGGAAACATTAAAATACTTAGAATTTTCAGGAAGATCAAAAGAGAATATTCAAATCGTAGAAAAATACGCAAAAGAACAAAATTTGTGGGCGAGCGAAGACATTGTTTTCACTGATACTTTATCTTTAGATATGTCTACAGTGGTTCCAACAATTTCTGGGCCAAAAAGACCACAAGACAAAGTTCTTTTAACAGAGGCATCAAAAAATTTTATAAAAGTTTTTGAAGATGTGTGTAAAAAAACTGATCCAACAGTAGCAAAAGTTAAAGACACAGATTTTGAGATAAAAGATGGAGATATACTAATAGCAGCTATTACATCATGTACGAATACCTCCAATCCAAATGTATTAATTGGTGCAGGACTGTTAGCCAAAAATGCAATTGAAAAAGGCTTAAATGTTAAACCTTGGGTTAAAACTTCATTAGCACCTGGATCACAAGTTGTTACTGACTACTTAGACAAAGCAGGTCTAAGCAAATATTTAGATGAATTAGGTTTTAATTTAGTCGGTTATGGTTGCACTACTTGTATTGGTAACTCTGGACCTTTACCAGATAACATTACTGATGCTGTTAAAAAAAATAATTTATACGCAGTTTCGGTTTTATCTGGAAATAGAAACTTTGAAGGAAGAATTTCTCCATTAGTAAAAGCTAACTATTTAGCGTCACCTCCTCTTGTAGTAGCTTACGCAATTGCTGGGTCTATGAGAATGGATTTGTATAAAGACCCGTTAGGCAAAGATAACAAAGGACAAGATGTTTATTTGAAAGATATTTGGCCTTCTAACAAAGAGATTGAGGATACTCTTAAACAATCTTTAAACCCAGAAATGTTTGTTAACAGATATTCAAATGTCTCTGAAGGACCAGAGCAATGGCAAAAAATTAAAGTGGACAAAGGGAGTATTTATAATTGGGAAGAAAATTCTACCTATGTAAAAAAACCACCATTCTTTGAAAATTTACCAGATGAACCAGAGGGATTTAAAGAAATAAAAGATGCAAGACCATTACTAATTTTAGGGGATATGGTAACAACAGACCATATATCTCCAGCTGGAAGTATTCAAAAAGAAAGCCCAACAGGAAATTATTTTATGAAGCATCAAATTTTACCAAAAGATTATAACTCCTATGGTGCAAGAAGAGGAAATCATGAAGTTATGATGAGAGGAACATTTGCTAATATTAGAATAAAAAATGAAATGGCCCCAGGTACAGAAGGAGGTTTCACTAAATTATACCCTGAAGAAAAAGTAATGCCTATTTATGATGCCGTTGTTGAATACAAAAAAAGAGGAACAGATTTAGTTGTGTTTGGGGGAAAAGAATATGGAACTGGTTCATCAAGAGATTGGGCAGCAAAAGGAACAAAATTATTAGGTGTAAAAGCTGTAATTGCAGAAAGTTTTGAAAGAATACATAGATCAAATCTTATAGGAATGGGTGTTTTACCTTTGCAGTTTATAGAGAACATGAATAGACAGAATTTAAACTTAAAAGGGTCAGAATTAATA
>CABYFN010000036.1 GCA_902518235.1 uncultured Pelagibacteraceae bacterium
TAAATAATATTTGGGGGTCTTAAAATGTCTCTAGTTAGTAAATACGTATCTTTAAAAAATTATATTCCAACCGGCTTACCAAAAGAAACAGATTTTGAAATAAAATCAAAAGAAATTTCAGTTAATGAAGACAAAAACATTTTAGTATCAAATTCATGGATATCAGTTGATCCATACATGCGTGCAAGAATGACTGAGAGAAAAAATTATAAACCACCATTTAAAATTGGTGAAGAAATGGAAGGGTATGCTATTGGTAAAGTAGAACTCTCAAATGATAAAGATTTTAGTGTTGGAGATTTAGTATTTAGCAGTCTTGGTATGAGAGATAAGTTTGTTTGTAGTTCTGATGAACTTAAGAAACTAAAACCAATAGATATGCCTGTACAGTCGTATTTGGGTCCGCTTGGAATGACAGGGCATACAGCTTACATTGGACTTTTCAAACACGGTGAATTAAAATCTGGGCAAACTATATTAGTCTCTTCTGCTGGAGGTAGTGTTGGATCTACAGTTTGTCAAATTGCAAAAAATCTTGGATGTAAAGTTATTGCGAGCACTGGGTCTGATGAAAAAGTTGATTGGTTAAAAAATGAGTTAAAAGTTGATCATGCTTTTAATTATAAGAAGGTAGAAAACCTTGTATTACATTTCAAAGAAATTTGTCCTGATGGTTTTGATCTTTATTTTGATAATGTTGGTGGAGATTTTTTAGAGTCTGCTATTTTTCAAATGAAAACATATGGTCGTATAGTGATTTGTGGAAGAATTTCACAGATGAATTCAACAAATCCTGGTTCTGGTTTGAAAAATATGGCCTATGTTTTAGTAAAAAGACTTACTATTAAAGGATTTCTTATTTTTGATCACGATAATGAAAAAGAGCCATTTGAAACTGAAATGTCAAAATGGTTAGAGGATGGCAAAATAAAATTTAAAGAAACTATCTACGAAGGGATAGAGAATGCGCCAAAATCATTTATTGACTTATTAAATGGTAAAAATATTGGCAAAATGCTTGTCAAAATTTAGTTTAAAGAATTTGTGACTATAAATCCTTAATAAATGATTAAAACATTTCCTTTGCTATTTATACTATTATGGTCATCTGCATTCATTTCAGGTGATATAATAGTTCAGAACGCATCACCTTTTGCTGCACTTGCCTTCAGATTTGGAATTGTAACTGTAGGTTTTTTTTTATTTGCATTAATTAAAAAAGAGATAATTTTTACAAAAGTAAGATATATATTAGAAAGTATAACTACCGGTGTATTGTTTCATGGATTGTATCTTGGTGGTTGTTGGTACGCTTTTCATGTAGGAGTTCCTGCAAGTGTTGTAGCATTAATAGTTACTCTTCAACCTATCTTAACTAATTTATTGTCAGGACCAATTTATAAGGAGATAATAGGATGGAGACAGTGGGTTGGTATTGTGTTTGGGTTTGTAGGCTCTTTGCTAGTACTTGGGGTAGATTTTGGAGCTGAGTTTCCTAAAGATGGATTGGTAACTTGTTTTATTGCCCTTGCTGCAATCACTACAGGAACTTTGTGGCAAAAAAAACTAAGCGGCAATGTCCCATTATCAGTTAATAATGGATTTCAAGCTTTTGGGGGCTGTTCTTTTAATTTAATTTTAATATCAATATTTGAAACTCCTTATATAAATTTTACGACAGGATTTTTATTAGGAATGACACATCAGATTATTCTAGTGTCGTTTGGAGCTTTTACAATTTTAATGTTTTTAATAAAAGCAGGTTCAGTAAGTAAAACTTCAACATTATTTTTTCTTGTCCCTCCTACAACAGCTGTAATGGCTTATTTATTTTTAGGAGAAAAATTATCCAATGTTGATATAGCGGGGTTTATACTTGCAACAATTGGTGTTTATATTGCTACTAGAAAGTAAGTGAAAATTTTAAATTTTATAAAAAGATTTTATCGGCCTTTTGTGTTAACTTATCTTTTTTTTTCGATTGGCATAAGTTTTTATCCATCCTTTGAATTTTACTCGTTTAAAGGACAATTATTGATATTAGCTGTATCTATATTTAATGGAATACTAGGAATTTATATTAAAAAATTATAAAACGTATGGTTCAGGTCTTGCGTTACTTTTCAAAACTCTTTCTACATCAAAAACACTGATATCAATTGATTGATAGCTACCTGTTGTAATCAATTCAGTTAAAGCTCTTCCAATACCTGGTGCTTGCATCAAGCCTCTTCCAGTAAAACCAGAAGCCAAATAAACGTTTTCATATTTTGGATGTTTACCAACAACTGCGTTGTTATCAAGTTTATTACAATCATAAAATCCTGCCCAACCACCAGTTAATTTAAGTTCTTCAAAGGCTGGGACTCTTTTTGCCAGAGCAGGCCAAACTAATTCCTCAAAATCATTCCACGCTGGTTCTAAATCATTCGCATCGAATACAGATATAGGTGAACCTGCTAAGAATTCTTTACCCTCTGGTCTCCAATATACGCCAGTTGTTAAATCTCCAGTTAATGGCATATCAGGAAAATGTTTTGGACATTTTACTCTGAATACAGTGTGCTTTTGTGGCTCTACTGGAATATCTGATAACAATTCTTTAGTCCAGCAACCTGCTGCTGAAATAATAGTTTTTGCATTTATCTCAGACAAATTTTTAATGTCACCTTTTAAAAATTCTGCACCTAACTCAATTGCTTTACTTTTTAAAGCACTATGAAACATAAAAGGATCAATCCAACCCTCACTTTTGTTATCAGTATATGTGGCTGTTTCTATACCTTCGTTATTTATATATGGAAAAATTTTATTTAATTCTGAACCTTTAATATTTTTTGTACCAGCATCGCATTCTCTGTGATTTTCTAATGCTCGGTATTGTTCTTCTGCATGTTCTGGTCCAAACATTAAAAGGTATCCATTAGGAACCATGCTTGCTGTTGGGTTTGGATTTTTTTTTGTTTTTAATAATTCTGGTATTTTAAAAATGAATTCTCTAGCAAATTTACCTAAAAGTATGTTTTCTTTTTGAAAAAATTGTCTTCTAAATCCACCTAAAGATAAAGGAAATGAGGCAGTCTTATATGTTGGGTCTCTCTCTATTACCTTAACTTTTCTACCTTCCATTGATAAAAAGTAGGCAGTTGCAGCGCCTATTATACCTCCACCAACTATGACGACATCATCCATAAACTTTAATATATACTATTTTCTTTGCATTAACCATAAAGCATCTTGACTTAAAAAATAAATTTTTCCATTCGTCGGATGAACCTGAATATCTCTTATTCTTCCAATTTTATTTTTAAAAATAACCTCTTCTTTTACATTTGATAAATCATCAAATATCAATTTTCTTAAGGATTTGTCTTTTAGCGAAGTGATTAAGGCATGACTATTCCACTCATTAAATTCTTCACCTTTATAAATAGTTATTGCGCTAGTTGCTATTGAGGGTACCCAATATTGAATAGCTTTTGTAAATCCAGGTTTCCATTTTGGGCCAATTGGAATTCCAGAATAATTGGTTCCTCCCCATCCTAAAATTTTCCATCCATAATTTTCACCTTTTTTAACTTCTCCAAACCAATCTCCACCTTTTGCACCGTGATTACTCATGTAAACTTTTCCGTCAAATTCAGAAAGTGCCATCCCTTGAGGATTTCTAATTCCAATTTGATAAATCTCTGGCAACCAATCTACCATTCCCTCAAACTTTGGATTATCTTTTGGTATGCTTCCGTCTAAATGAATTCTTATAACACTGCCTGGATGCTTTGAAGCGTCTTGTGCAATCATGCCTTGCCCTCTCTCACCCGCAGAAGCAAATATAAAATTATCTTTGATAACTAATCTTGATCCAAAATGATAACCAGAGTCTATCGGGGGATTTGCTTGAAAAATATTTTTAAAATTTAATTGTTTTTTATTAAATTCTGCTCTTGCAATAGAAGTGCTAGTTTTATATCCACCTCTATCTTCAGTATATGAAATCCAAATATAATTGTCTTTATGAATAATATCTAATAAGCCACCTTGGCCATGGACAACAAAATTAAGTTGATGACTAATTTCTTTAATTTCCTTAGATAAAATATTTACAATTTTTATTTTTCCACTTTTTTCTGTAACAATTATTTCTCTATCATTAATAAAAGAAGACCCCCAAGGTGCGTCTAGTTTTACTAATTTTTCTAGTTTGAAGTTTTGTGAATACGATTTTGAGCTAAATACTAAAAGAAGAATTAAAACGTATATTATTTTTTTCACTTTATGAAAGTTTTGATCTTCCACCATCAACTGCAATTATTTGACCCGTTACCCAAGAACTTTCCTCAGTAAGTAAAAATTTTGCTAAAGCTGCTCCATCTTTACCCTCTCCTAGTCTTTTAAGTGGGTGGGCTTTAGCTATTCCTTGAGCGATTGCTGTATTTTTTAACATTGGTTGAGCTATCTTAGAATTAGTTAAACTTAGAGCAACACTGTTAACTCTTATGTTTGGAGCAAATTCAGCTGCTAATGACACAGTGAGTCCCTCAATGGCCGCTTTGGTTGATGCTATTATTGAGTGATTCGTAAACCCTCTTTGAGCCGCAACTGTTGAAAATAAAACAATTGAACCATTATTTAGTTTTAGGTTATCTTGATATCCTTTGATTAAGTCTACCGCAGAATAAAAATTAAGTTTCATACATTTATTAAAATCATTCTCAGTTGCCATCTTCAAAGGCTTTAAATCAATTGATCCAACACAGTAAGCTAAACCTTTAATGTCTGAAATGTCTGATTTTATCTTATCTACAAATCCATCATCTAATACATCTGTAACGGTATATTGAGAATTTAACTTTTCAGATAATTTTTCTAGTTGGCTCTCATCTCTACCAACTAAATGAACTTTGTTGCCAGAAAAGTTCAATTGCTCTGCTAAATTAGATCCGATAGAACCTGTCGCACCGACAATTAGATATTTTTCTGACATATAATAATTAATGAAATTATTTTTTATACTTGGAAATCAGTTATTTCCATTAAAAAATCTCGACCGCTTCAAAAAAGACCACCTATT
>CABYFN010000037.1 GCA_902518235.1 uncultured Pelagibacteraceae bacterium
ATTATAATTTTCAGTAATTTAACTCTTTCTAATTAATAATTATTTTAGTTCTACTTTTGCGCCCGCAGCTTCTAACTTAGCTTTTATTTCTTCTGCTTCTTTTTTATTAACACCTGATTTGACTTCTTTAGGTGCTCCCTCAACTAAATCTTTTGCTTCTTTTAATCCTAACTCAGTTACAGCTCTCACTTCCTTAATAACATTTATTTTTTTATCACCGACAGCTGTTAACATAACAGTAAATTCGTCTTTCTCTTCAGCAGGTGTCTCTCCTGCGCCTGCAGCAGGTGCAGCAGCAACTGCGGCTGCAGCTGTCACTCCCCATTTTTCTTCTAATTGTTTTGAAAGCTCAGCTGCTTCAACAACAGTTAAGCTTGATAAATCGTCTATAATTTTATTTAAGTCAGCCATAATAATAATTTGTTTTGTCCCTGGTTATTTTTTTGATTTTTCGAGCGCTAAAATAGCGATTTTTGAAGCAGGTGCAAGTAAAATACTTGCTATTTTTTGTGCCGGAGACCTTAAAATACCCACTATTTTGGCTCTTGCCTCTTCTAAAGATGGTAGTGTTGCAACATTTTTAACTCCTGCTACATCCAAAATGTCAGTACCCATGATTCCCCCTAATATTTTCAAGTTTTCATTTTCTTTAGAAAAATTGGTGAGAATTTTTGCAGAGGTAATCGCATCTTCTGATAAAGCTACTGCCGTTGGCCCTGAAAACAAATCTGATAATTCTTTACATTTTGTTTTTTCCAAAGCTAATTTTGTAATTCTATTATTTGTTATTTTAAACTTAATACCGTGTTCACGCATTTTTTTTCGCAGATCATCTAATTGTGTAACAGTTAAACCTTGATAATGAGTTACGATAACAGCTTCAGTTTTATCAAACTGAGTTTTCATATCATTTATGTACTGTTTTTTTTGTTCCTTATTCATCATAATTAAAAACTCTTATCCAACTTAATTTTATAGGAAACACCCATACTTGAAGTTATAAATACTTGTTTTACTAAATCTCCCTTCATAGTTAAGTTAGACTTTTCTTTTTCTAAAGCCTCAATAACTGCTGTATAATTTTTAACAAGTTTATCATCTTCAAAAGATTTTTTGCCAATACTTAAACCAATATTTCCATCTTTATCATTTCGAATTTCAACTTGACCAGCTTTTGCTTCTTTAACAGCTTTAGATATATCATTAGTAACTGTACCTAATTTAGGGTTTGGCATTAATCCCTTGGGTCCTAGAACCTTTCCTAACTTCGAAAGCTTAATCATCATTGATGGTGTACATATAAGTTTTTCAAAATTTAGATCTCCATTTTTAATTTTTTCGACTAAGTCGTCTCCTCCTACTATGTCAGCATTTGCATCCTTGGCATCATCTATTTTACTTTCTTCACATACAACAGCAACCTTTATTGATTTACCTGTTCCACCTGGTAAATTAACAACTGTTCTAAGGTTAACCTCATTTTTTTTTTGCTTATTATTAATTCTAAAATTTAAATCAACTGACTCATCAAATTTTGTTGTACAATTAGACTTTATCAAACTTAAAACATTATCAATTTTGGCAGATGGTAATTCGTTAGTTTTTTCTGGCAGTTTTTTGTATCTTTTCGATTTCATTATTCTTTAACCTCTATTCCCATTGATCTTGCAGATCCAGCAATAATTTTTGCAGCTTCATCTAAATCGTGGGCATTTAAGTCTGCCATTTTTTTTTCTGCTATGTCTTTTAGCTGCTGTTTAGATATGGATCCCACTATGTTTCTTCCAGGTTCTTTAGATCCACTTTTTAACTTCATGGCCTCCTTTATAAAATGTGATGCTGGTGGGGATTTTATTATAAAATCAAATTTTTTATCCTTATAAACAGTAATTATTACTGGAACTGGTTTGCCTGCAAAACTCTTGGTTTTGTCATTAAATGCTTTACAAAACTCCATTATATTTATTCCTCTTTGTCCTAGCGCTGGTCCAACAGGAGGAGCTGGGTTTGCTTGACCACCTTTAATTTGTAATTTTACGTATCCACTTATTTCTTTTTTTGCCATTAACTTGCCTTTTCTACTTGGTTATATTCAAGATCAACTGGTGTTGGTCTTCCAAAAATTGAAACAGAAACTTTTAATCTCAATTTATCCTCATCTATATCTTCAACTAATCCAGTAAAAGAAGCAAAAGGTCCATCTATAACTTGAACCTTTTCACCTACGTTATATTCAACACCTGATTTCGGTTGAGCGACGCCATCTTTAATTTGTCCTAAAATTTTTTCTATTTCTTTGTCGGACACTGGAATTGGTGCACCTCTTGATCCAAGAAATCCGCTTACTTTTTTTAAATTTTTGATCATATGGTAAATATTATTATCCATTTCACTTTTAATTAAAACGTAGCCTGGAAAATATTTCTTTTTCCTTTGAACTCTTTTACCTCTTTTAACTTCAGTAACATCATGGGTAGGTACTATAATTTCCTCAATCTTTTCAGAAATTTCTGCCTTTTCAGCCTCTTCTTTTATTAGTTGAGCTACCTTATTTTCAAAGCTTGAATGAGATTGAACTATATACCAATTTTTCATTAGATACTCACTTTAAGTATGATTTCTAAAAAAAACTTTAATATTTGATCTAACAGTAAAAAAAATAATGAAGCTAAAACTGCCATTGCCAGTACCATTAATGCACCTTGAACAGTCTCTTTAGCAGTTGGCCAGGAAACTTTAAAGGCCTCTTGTTTTACATCTTGGATAAATTTTAAAGGGTTTTTCATATTTTGTTATAATTAATTGGCAGGAGCGAAGGGAATCGAACCCCCAACCTCCGGTTTTGGAGACCGGCGCTCTACCAATTGAGCTACACTCCTATAGTGTTTACTCTATAATTTTTGTTACTACTCCAGCTCCTACTGTTCTACCACCTTCTCTTATTGCAAAGTTAAGTTTTTCATCCATTGCAATAGGTGTAATTAGTTTAACTGTAAATTTCGCATCATCACCTGGCATAACCATCTCAGTTCCTGATGGTAATTCAACCTCACCTGTAACGTCAGTTGTTCTGAAGTAAAATTGAGGTCTGTATTTTGTAAAGAATGGTGTATGTCTCCCACCCTCTTCTTTTTTTAATACATAAGCTTGTGCTTCAAACTTAGTGTGTGGCTTAATAGATCCTGGCTTACATAGAACTTGTCCTCTTTCAACATCAGTTCTTTCAACACCTCTAAGAAGTGCACCAATATTATCTCCAGCTTCACCTGAGTCTAAAAGTTTTCTAAACATTTCTACTCCAGTACATACTGATTTTTTAGTATCTCTTATACCAACTATTTCTATTTCCTCCCCAGTTTTAATTACACCAGATTCTACTCTTCCTGTTACAACAGTTCCTCTTCCAGAAATTGAGAATACATCTTCAACTGGCATCAAGAAATCTTTATCTTTTGGTCTGTCAGGTTGAGGTATAAAATCATCAACAGCTTTCATTAAATCCATAATTGAGTTTTTACCAATTTCATCATCTCTTCCTTCGACAGCTGCTAAAGCTGAACCTTTAACTATTGGGGTTTTATCACCTGGAAATTTATAAGAGGTTAACAGATCTTTAATTTCTTCTTCAACTAGATCTATCATTTCTTTATCATCAACTTGATCAACTTTGTTTAAGTATACAACTATCGCCGGGACACCTACTTGACGAGCTAGAAGTATGTGCTCTCTTGTTTGTGGCATTGGTCCATCAGCTGCATTAACAACTAAAATTGCTCCATCCATCTGAGCTGCTCCAGTAATCATATTTTTTACATAGTCAGCGTGACCTGGACAATCTACGTGAGCGTAATGTCTTTTCTCGGTTTCATATTCAACGTGTGCGGTTGAAATTGTAATTCCTCTCTCCTTTTCTTCTGGAGCCTTATCGATTTGGTCATAAGCAGTAAATTGTGCACCACCTGATTCTGCTAAAACTTTTGTTATCGCAGCAGTTAATGTTGTTTTTCCATGATCAACATGACCTATAGTTCCAATATTACAGTGCGGTTTATTTCTTACAAACTTTTCTTTTGACATTACTTTTTTACCTCTTTTATTTTTCTTTTTTAATATTTGGAGCGGGTAAAGGGAATCGAACCCTTACATCCAGCTTGGAAGGCTAGCGTTCTACCATTGAACTACACCCGCATCACCCAAGTATACTCCTAAATTATTTAAATATTTATTGAATGGTGGAGGGGGAAGGATTCGAACCTTCGAAGACCGAAGTCAACGGGTTTACAGCCCGCCCCATTTGACCGCTTTGGTACCCCTCCCTAATAGCAGGGGAAGCGTCCCCTTGTTCAATAAAGCTTCAAACAACATGCGTTTTATATATTTTATTTATGTAAATGCAATACGTGATTTAATAAGAAAATAATTAAAAAAACGTGTAAAACTCCTTAAAATCTATGA
>CABYFN010000038.1 GCA_902518235.1 uncultured Pelagibacteraceae bacterium
ATTTTAGATAAATTCCAACAATGCCACACATAAATAAGTTTTAAAGTAGTGATAATAATTGGTCTTTATAGTAAAGCACATTGACTATAACAATGATAATGATTGCGGCAAAGACACCATATTTAGCCTTAGGCCAGGCTAATCTAGACATTCTACTTGGAGTTTTATTAGATTGATTTTTATTTTGATCGCTCATTTATATTTAAGGGCGCAAATTTAATTTGCGCCCTTATATTGTATTATTTAACCGTCCGTTATATTGCCTTTCCAAGCATTTGAACTAGGTTTTCTTCGAGCAAGTTTTTCAAGTTTGTCGCTTTCTTGCTTAGAGCTTATAACCGTCCAACCAATCCAAATTATAACAAGTATTATAACTAAGATGCCTTCAGATCCTGCTCCTGGAAATATTGGTCCAGCAGCACCACCTTCTGCTTTACTCGCGGCAGTTAAATGATCTATCCAATTATTTACTGTAGCCATATTTTCCTCCTTTAACTACTTGAAGAAGCAACAGCTTTTTCATCTTCTTTTGCCTCCTCCATTATTTGATAGTCTAATCCTGCTAACTCAACTTCTCTTGGAATACGTAATTTACCCATTCCATTAAGAACTTTAGCAATAATCCATCCAGGAAACATTCCAAGCACAAAGAACATTATTAATGCACCTAAAAACATTCCTAAAGGATTTATAGCAGCATAGGTAGAACCATCCCACATCGCACCGACACTGTAACCTGATGAAGGATATCCATTAAGGACAAACCCACAAATTACAAGACCAGCAAAACCTGCGTAGCCATGAACTGCAACAGCTCCGACTGCATCATCAATTTTAAACCTACGTTCAACCCAATAATGCAATTTGTAAGCTATAACTACTCCTATCATACCAATAATTAATGATTGAATTGGATGATAAAGGTCATTACCTGCAGACGCACATATTATTCCAGCTAGACCACTTGAGTATGTCCAGAAAGGATCACCTTTAGATATTACATAACCCGCTAACAATCCTCCAGATAACGACATCAAGAAGTTCATAGTTATTCCACTTAATGTTGTTGGAGTGTAATATATATTAGTGGCAGTAAAGAAAGTTACACCTTCCATTCCATATTCCGGTCCTAGGTCATAAATTGGAACATTACACGCCGCGTAGAATCCCCAAAAACCTGTATAAATTAAAAATAATCCAACAGTTACTAACCAAGGGTTTCTTGGCCCAATGTTTCTAGGTTCACCACTTGATGAAAACTTTCCAATTCTTGGCCCTAAGACAGCAAGCACACCTAAAGCAAATCCTCCAGCTACAGCATGAATTACTCCCGATGCATATGCATCATGGTATCCAAGTATTTTTAACATCCATCCATCAAAGTGCCATCCCCATGCAGCATCTATACTCCAAAATACAGATCCAATTGCAATTGCAAGAATTCCAAAAGCAAAAGTTGTAATTCTTTCAATCACAGCACCTGATACTATTGAAGCTGCTGTCCAAGAAAATAATAAGAAAGCTGCCCAAAAAACACCCATTACATGATCGTTGAGAGTAATAGCCATAAACTCATTTGTGGGATTAGCTAAATCATTTGCACCAAATCCACCTCCAAGAATAAGACCTGTGCTTTCTGTCATTATTGATGGAGCTATTCCTGGTCCCGTTGGAAAAGCCCAATATATCCACCAACCAAATAAAAACCATGTTACTGTTACCAGAGGTATCAGCATTGTATTTTTCATTAATGTGTGTTGATGGTGTTTGTAACGCGAAGCTCCTACTTCATACATACAAAATCCTACATGGATTAGAAACATAAGTACTACTGTTATCCAATAGTAAAATTCTGTAAATATGGTTTGCAACGCATCTATTTGACTAGTCATTTCAAACCTCCATTTGTATTTAATTATTAAATATTAAATTATGGAATATTTTCATCAATAGATAATAAGCTCAAAATAGGCTGATTATTGAGCTAAGACAACTTGAGGTATATATACAATTGTTTAGAGATTCTAAAATTTTCTGTATGCTTTTTTTAGATCTACTAAAGGATGATTTGGAGACATTTGAAACTTAACTAACAACTCTCTTGCTATCATATCTCTATCTTGTTGGTTGTTTGGTAACTTAATTTTTTTTGGAATAGTAACCCAACCATTTGCATTTCTGTCAAAAACTGCAGGTCTATCATCTTCATATCCCATATGCACATCCTCTAACCAATTTAAATCATCCCATCCCATTGCTTCAATATATTTTTTTAGGAATGGGGTTATTTTAGAATAGTCTGGCAATAAATTTACATCATATCTATAACCAATAGTTTGACCTATCATCTTTTCTCGAGCGGTCTCTTTTTTTTTGCCTAACTGACCTTTAACTGTTTTGTTGCTCGACTTTTTAGTTTTAGTTTTTTTCTTTGGCATAATTATATTTTATGAAAATCGTCAACTCCTACCGTATGATTTGTACCAGAAAGTGGTACTTTTGCTAAAGCAGAAGCTTCCATTGTTAAAGCTGCCATATCTTCTGGCTCTAATGAATGGATATTAGTTTTACCACAAGCTCTAGCTAATAATTGAGCCTCTAATGTCATAGTATGTAAGTAATTATATACTCTTAGAGCTGCCTCATCCGGGTTTAATCTTTTTCTTAGCTTAGGATCTTGAGTAGCAACACCAACTGGGCATCTACCAGTATGACAGTGATAACAATGACCTGCTGGCACTCCCATTTCTTTTTCAAAATTAGACTCTGGAATTTCTTTATTGCAATTTAGTGCAATCATAGCTCCAGTACCTATAGCGATTGCGTCTGCGCCGAGAGCTAGTGCTTTTGCCATGTCAGCTCCATCTCTAACTCCACCAGCATAAATAAGAGTAACTTTACCAGTTTTTCCAACATCATCTATTGCTCTTCTTGCTTCTCTAATTGCAGCTATTCCAGGTATACCTGTGTTTGCTGCTGCAATGTGAGGACCGGCACCTGTTGATCCTTCCATACCGTCTAGATAAATAGAGTCGGGATCACATTTTGCTGCCATACGAACATCATCATATACTTTTGCAGCTCCAAGTTTTAATTGTATTGGAACTTTATTTTTTGTTAACTCTCTAAGCTCTTGAACTTTTAAAGCTAAGTCATCTGGTCCTAACCAGTCAGGATGTCTTGCAGGAGATCTTTGATCAATACCTGCTGGCAATGATCTCATTTCTGCTACTTGGTCAGTTACTTTTTGACCCATTAAGTGACCACCCATTCCAACTTTTTGTCCTTGACCAATAAACACTTCAATTCCATCAGCAAGTTGTGCGTGATGAGGATTAAATCCATATCTTGATTGAATACATTGATAGTACCATTTTTCAGAATATCTTCTTTCATCAGGTATCATTCCACCTTCACCAGAACATGTTGCGCTACCTGCCATAGTTGCTCCTCGTGCAAGCGCTGTTTTTGCTTCATAAGATAATGCACCAAAACTCATACCTGTGATGTAAACTGGAATATCTAATTCAACTGGGTTTTCACATCTAGGTCCAATTACAGTTTTAGTTTCACACTTTTCTCTATAACCTTCAATTACAAATCTTGTTAAAGTTCCTGGTAAAAAAACTAGATCATCAAAAGTAGGAATTTTTTTCATAAGCGCCATACCTCTCATTCGGTATCTTCCTAACTGAGCTTTAATATGAATATCGTCTATTACTTCAGGGGTAAAAATTGCATTGTATCCTAATAAACTTTTATTTCTTTTTGAAAATTCACTTCCACCATTACCATTAGAATGACCGTTCGATTTTCCGTTTTTTTTCTTTGCCATTAAATTGCTCCTTTTTTTTCTGTTGGTTCTAAAGCATCGTAATTCCAGAGTTTTTTACCTGATACTACTTTAGTCATTTTTGAAATATCAAAATTTTCGCCTATCTCAGCGACTTTAAGTTTTCTTTTAATCCAATCTACATCACTTTTTGTCATAGGCGACTCAACCGCATCACTTCCAAATGATCCAATTTTTCCTCCAACGTAAATAGTTCCATCGTACATA
>CABYFN010000039.1 GCA_902518235.1 uncultured Pelagibacteraceae bacterium
AACATTTTAGGATTTTTTATAATTTTGCAGATTATTTTAGGAATATTTACTTTATTATATGGTGCACAGATAATAATTGCATCTATGCACCAAATAAGTTCTATTTTTTTAGTAGCTTCTTGTATCTATTTTTTGTTTATAAATACAAAATCTAGCTTACTGCTTTCAAACTAGGCTTTCCAGAAGCTCCCAAAGCTTGATCTAAGTCAGCTATAATATCATCTGAGTGCTCAATACCAATAGATAATCTTACATATCCAGGTGTTACACCTGCTGCTAAAAGTTCTTCTTCAGTTAATTGACTGTGAGTAGTAGTTGCAGGATGAATAGCTAAACTTCTAGCATCTCCAATATTTGCAACATGGTAAAACATCTTTAATGACTCTATAAATTTTTTACCTGCTTCAACACCACCTTTAACTTCGATACCTATAAGTGCTCCATTTCCACCCTTCATATATTTTTTGGATCTTTCACCAATTTCTCCTTTGTGCAAAGTAGGGTAGATAACTCTCTCTACATTCTTATGTTTTTGTAAAAATGCAACAGCTTTCTCGGCATTAGAACAATGTTGTTTCATTCTTAAGGGAACAGTTTCTAAACCTTGAATTATTCCCCATGCATTATCAGGTGCTAATGGTGCTCCTAGATCTCTTAATAGTACAACACGTGATCTTACCGCGTATGAGACATTTGCTCCTGTTAATTGTGGAACAACAACACCCCATTGCGCGCCACCATAACTAGCATCTGGCTCGTTAAATAGAGGCTGTCTTTTTGGATCCTTTGTCCAGTCAAAATTACCTCCATCAACAAGACATCCTCCTATTACAGTACCATGACCACCAATAAATTTAGTAAGTGAATGAACTACTACAGCAGCTCCATGTTCTAAAGGCTTACAAATTACTGGTGCTGCAGTATTATCCATAATTAATGGAATACTGTACTTTCTGCCTATATCAGATACCTCTTTTATTGGAAATACTCTTAAATATGGATTAGGCAAAGTTTCTGCATAAAAACATCTTGTTCTATCATCAATTAATTTTTCAAAATTACTTGGATCTGATGGATCTGCATATCTACATTCAATACCTAATTTTTTAAGTGTGTGAGTGAACAGATTTACCGTTCCACCATATAAATCAGTTGAACTAACAAAGTTATCTCCTGATTGACACACGTTCATTATAGCGAATGTTGATGCCGCTTGTCCTGAACCAACAGTTACAGCTGCAAGCCCACCTTCAAGCGCCGCAACTCTTTTTTCAAGTACGTCATTAGTTGGATTCATAATTCTTGTGTATATGTTTCCAAATTCTTTTAGTGCAAATAAATTTGCAGCATGATCTGTATCATTAAATTGATAAGACGTTGTTCTATAGAGTGGTACTGCTACTGCTGTTGTAGCTGGATCACTTCTGTAATCTCCACCATGTAAAGCAATTGTTTCTGGATGTTTATTTTTACTCATATTTCCCCTTCTGTTTAAAATGCTATTAAAACTAAAATGAAAAATACAATCAAGCTTAAATTTAACTTGATAATGGGGGGTAATTTGTGGTTATAAATTTTTTAAGTACAGTTAGCACTCTATCTGCTTCTTCTAACAACATCATGTGACCACAGTTATCAATTATATCAACTTGACTTCCATCAATTAATGAAGCTAATTTTTTTCCCTCTTTAACAGGGCACATTTTGTCATCAGTTGCTAAAATTGATAGAGTAGGGCATTTAATTTTTTTAGCTGCCTCAAATCCGTTCTTGTAATTATCACAAGCTCTAAAATCTACGCCTAATGTATTCTGTATGGTTCTAGATTTTGCAAGCATTGTTCCCGTGTTGATATGGTAAAGTCCAGGCACTGGATGACCACCAAAGTGACCAGCTGGACCATGCGCCCAATCCATCATTAAATCTACTGCTTTAGGATCATTATTTTCAGCTAATGAAAGTAACTCTGGATTCATAGGTATAGCACCAGCTCCACCCATCAAACTCAAAGTTTTAATTTTGTTTGGATACCTTGATGTGCATTCTACCGTTACCAAACATCCCTGTGAGTGTCCTACCAATGAAGCTTCTTTATGACCAACAGCATCAATCACAGAGCTTACCCAATCAGCCATTTCTTCAATTGATTTAAGACTTTTGCCCCCTGATAACCCATGCCCAGGAAGGTCAACTGCTAAAGAGTTATAACCATGAAAAGCGAAATACCTTGTTTGAAGAACCCAAGTCATGTGGGTTAAACCACTTCCATGAACAAAGATTATTAAAGGTTTTTTTTTATCAAATGGTCTTCCACCGGTAGAGGCAAAAACCTCATGGCCATTTACTTTAAATTTCATTGATTAGAAACAAGTCTTGGTTTTTTTGCAGCTCTAAACCCAATTTCGAAATCATTTTTAATATCATCTATATCTTCCATACCAACGGACAATCTAATCATGTCATGTGATAATCCAGCAAACTTTAATGTAGCTTCATCCATTTGTGAATGTGTTCCTGATGCTGGATGAATAACCAACGTTCTTGTATCACCAACATTAGCTAGATGAGATGCTAATTTTACATTATTTATAAATGCAACTCCCGCATCTTTTCCACCTTTTATCCCAAATGCTATCATTGAACCCTTTCCATTTGGAAGTAACTTATCAGCAAGAGCTGCATCTGGATGATTAGGTGCACTTGGATGTGAAACCCAAGCAACGCTTTCATGGTTAGATAAATATTTTACCATTTCCTCAGCATTTTCACAGTGCTTTTTCATTCTTACTGATAATGTCTCTAATCCTTGAAGAACATTCCAAGCATTTTGTGGGCTTAAACAAGGACCAAAGTCTCTCATTCCCTCAGCTCTAGCTTTCATAGTAAATGCAGTAGGACCAAATTCTTCTGCAAATGACAATCCATGGTATCCTTCATATGGTTTTGTCATTGTTGGAAATTTATCATTTTGCATCCAATCAAAATTTCCACCTTCAACTAGTATTCCAGCCATTGAAGAACCATGACCAGCCATCCATTTTGTTAAAGAATGAATTACAATGTCAGCTCCATGCTCAAATGGTTTACATAAATATGGAGTTTGATAAGTAGAGTCAACGATTAGTGGAATTCCAGCCTCATGAGCAATGTTAGCTATCTTTGGCATATTCATTAGCTCATTTCCTGGATTACCAACTAATTCACCATAAATACCTTTTGTATTTTTTTTAATTGCTTTTTTAAATCCTTCTGTGTCTCTCGGCTTAACAAAAGTACATGTAATACCAAATTTTGGTAAAGTAAGTCTAAATAAGTTTACAGTACCACCATAAAGTTGTGATGATACAACTAAGTGGTCACCAGCTTCACACAATGTCATAATTGTTAAAAATATTGCACTCATTCCTGAAGATGTTGCTAGTGCTGCAGTTCCACCTTCTAACGAAGCTACTCTTTCCTCTAATACACCAACAGTAGGATTAGAAATTCTACTATAAATATGACCGCCACGTTCTAGATTAAAAAGAGCCGCTGCATGATCTACGTCATCAAAAAGATATGATGTTGTTTGATAAATAGGAACCTGTCTTGCTCCTGCGTTTTTGTGTGGTTGATAACCAGCATGTAAACTGAGAGTATCAAATTTATAAGTATTCGGTTTTAGTTCTTTTTTTTTATCACTCATAAGGCTCCTTTAAATAAAATTTTGTGAATTTGTTTTTATGATGTCTATTATTACTAATAAATGGTCATAATTCAATCAACCATTCAGTCCACATAAAATATAATAATTTGACAATATATGTAATTATAAGTATTAATCCCGCATTCATGACAAAGTTTGTTAAAAAAGACGAGATAAATAGCGAGTGGTTTGAAATTGATGCTACTGGTGCAGTTGTTGGTAGACTTGCAACAGTTGTATCAAAAATTATAAGAGGAAAGAATAAAACTACTTATACTCCTC
>CABYFN010000040.1 GCA_902518235.1 uncultured Pelagibacteraceae bacterium
AAAACTAAGGGTATTAAAAGGGCAAAAGATGATCGATATAATTCCTTACCAGCTCGACGTATCGAAAATGGTTCATCACTACGCTCGAAGTTATATTTGATTGCGAAATAATGATTAATTATCATGATCACAACGCCTATCAATATGCCTGGAATAATCCCAGCTGCAAATAATGCTGCAATTGAAATCTCAGTCGAGTTAGCAAGTACAATCATCATAATACTAGGAGGAATAATCCCTCCGATAGTAGAACTTACACCTGTAACTGCAGCAGAAAACGCTGCAGGATATCCAGCTTTTTTCATAGCTGGTAAAACCAATGCTCCCACAGTAGCTGTATCTGCTACTACTGAACCATTCATCCCCGCAAAAAACATACTTACAAGAACATTAACTTGAGCCAAACCCCCTCGTATTCGTCCAATTAATGCTCTACTCAAAGCTACTAACCGATCTGTAATTGTAGCACTTGTCATTAACTCACCTGTCAACATAAAGAATGCAATCGCGGTCAATGGAACTGAGTCAATTGCTGTAAACATTTGACTAGGTATTAATACAAGAGGAACGGCATCTGTTATTAGAATATAAACAAATGGTATAAGTATTAATATAAAACCAATCGGAGCTCCTAATAAAATTAAAAAAAGGAGTACTACGAGTAAAATAATACTTTCCATAAATATTTATAAGTTATGATTTGTTTTAGGTAAAGATCATCTAACTCTATTAATTGAGTTAAATGATCTTTACACTGATTTTTTGAGCGATTTACAGAGCTCCAGCTGCCTCTAACTGAGCTACAAATCCATCCATACCTTGTTCCATAAGCACTCTTTTCGCTACTGCTGGTTCAAAAGTACCTTTAGCATCTAACCAAGCACCGATTGCACCTGCTCTCCACTTAGACATTTCTGCTTCAGATGGTACATACCACTCTTTAGCAGATGCTTTAATTGCGTCTTCACCATTCTTAATCCAAGCGTTATCAAGCTCATTTACTTTTTCTCCATAAGCATCAGCTGCTGTATGTAGCCATTTTTTTTCTTGAGCAGACAGTGCATTATACTGTTTTGCATCCATCGCTAAAATGTTTCCTGACCACATTCCTCCGATCTCTGTGAAATACTTCGCAACTTCATGAAGTTTTGCTACATGCTGCCAAGGTGATGCTACATACTGACCTTCAACTACACCTGACTGTAGGCCTGAATATAGCTGACTCCAGTCATAAGGAGTTGGAGTTGCACCCCAATTTTTAACTAGCATGAACTCAACTGGACTTTTGGTAGTTCGCCATTTTAGTCCCTTCATGTCATCTGGAACATGAACTGGTTTAGTTGCATTTCCAAGTTGTCTAAATCCACCACTTGAATATACAGAAAGGCAAATGTGACCAGCGTTTTCAAGTGCAAGTTTACATTGTCTTTCAGCTAACCATTCATCTGAAATTCTTTTTGCATCTTCCAGTGATTTGAAAATGAAAGGTAAATCAAAAATTGCTAACTCTGGTCCAAAATTACCGTAGTTTGCTGTAGAACTAGTCCATAGAGCTATAAGGCCTTGATTGGCTTGTTCTCCACATTTTTGCTCTGCACATAAGCTTTTTTGATAATGTGGTTCAACTTTCATTTTACCACCAGAAGCTTTTGCCAAAGCCGGTATCAATGCTTGATCTATTGCATCTCCGATTGGCATTCCCAATCTACCAGTAGTTCCAAGCTTTAGAGTTACCTCTGCATATGCAGCTTGAGCAAAGAAAGCTACTGCAAACACTGTAAGTAGTGACTTACAAATTTTTTTAATAAACATAAAATTTCCTTTTAATTAATTAAATTACTTATATTTAAATTCAAATTGAACTCGAAGTAAAACAAAAAAGAAACTTTTATAATCAAAATAGGTTTGCAATCAAAAGTTGTATCAATAATTAATAGTTAATCTATTTATTTTAGTCTAAAGGTGCCTTAGATTTAAAATTTAAAAATTTAATAAAACAAAATTTATAGAAAGAAATATATGAGCTCAGGAAACAAATATAAGGCAATATCAAATAAACTTAAATTTGAAGGAAGAGCATTCATTAATGGTAAATATGTAAATGCTATTGATGGTAAAAAGTTTGAAACAATCAATCCTGCAACTGGTAAAAAGCTTTGTGCTGTTGCAAAATGTAATCATAAAGATGTTGATTTGGCGGTTAAAGTTTCAAGAAAAGCCTTTAATAGTGGAGTTTGGTCTAAGAGTTCACCTGAACATAGAAAAGAAGTTTTATTAAAATTTGCAGAATTACTTAGAAAACATGGTGATGAAAATTCAGTTTTGGAATGTATAGACACAGGTAAACTTATCGGTGACTGTATTAATGAAGTTGCAAATGATGCGCCAATGCATTTTCAGTGGTATGGGGAATTAATTGATAAAGTATTTGGAAAAATTGGTCCTACAGAACCGTCAGTTACTAGTTTAATTGTTAAAGAACCAATAGGAGTTGTTGCAGGGATTGTTCCTTGGAACTTTCCTTTAATGATGGCAGTATGGAAAATGGCACCAGCTCTTGCTGCTGGTTGTTCAGTAATAATTAAACCAGCAGAAGATACACCTCTTACAGCGATTAGAGTTGCACAAATTGGAAAAGAAGCTGGAATACCAGATGGAGTTTTGAATGTGCTTCCAGGTTTTGGTGATGTTGGTGAGGCTTTAGGTCGACATAAAGATGTTGATGCAGTTTCATTTACAGGCTCAACTGAAGTAGGTGGTTATTTTTTAAAATACTCAAGTGAAAGTAATTTAAAACCAGTCGCATTAGAGATGGGTGGAAAAAGTCCATTTATTGTTTTAGAGGATGCTAAAATTAATGATGATTTAATTGATAACGCTATTAATTCTGCATTTTGGAATGGTGGACAGAACTGTTCAGCAAATATGAGACAGATAGTTCATAAAAAAGTTAAAGATGAATTTTTAGACAAAGTAATTAAAAAAGTTAAAAAATTAAAAGTAGGAGATCCATTAGATTTAAAATCAAATATGGGATCTATGATTTCAAAAGGACATTTGCAAACTGTTGATGGATATATCCAAAAAGGAATAGATGAGGGAGCGAAACTTTTAACAGGGGGAGTTTCAAATAATAAGCAAAAGGGTTTTTATGCAAAGCCAACTTTATTTGATGGATTAAAAGAGAATATGACTATTGCTCAAGAAGAAATATTTGGACCTGTGCTTGGTATTTTAACAGTTAAAAATGATGAAGATGCTTTGAAAGTTGCTAGTAATTCTAAATACGGACTACATGCTAGTGTATTTACTCAAGATATAAACAGAGCATTTCATT
>CABYFN010000041.1 GCA_902518235.1 uncultured Pelagibacteraceae bacterium
AATATTACTGCTTTCGTTGGTTTTTCATTGTAACTAACATCACTATGCCAATTCTCACCCCATTGGTTTTTTTCGTCTTCTGCTTTAATTATTCTTACTATTTCGGGATGTTTACTTAATCCTTTTACATATGCATGTGTTTCTAATGGTCCAAATTTTTCAGCTAAGGCTATATGTTGCTCAGCATTAATTTTTTGGTCTCTAAAGAAAATAACTTTGTGTTCTAATAATAAATTATTAATTTCCTTGATGTTTTGATCAGATGTATCTTTAAGATCTATCCCTGTTATTTCTGCACCTAGTGCTCCTGACAAAAGTTTAATTTCCATAACTTATTTTTTTAGCTTACCAGAAAACACTAAATTTTCTGAGTTAAAAGAAACCTTATTTTTATTTATAAAGTCATCCATTATTTGGATTTTATCTTGTTCAAATTCTGTGACCTTTCTTTTATCCAGATCAATATAAAGCGACAGGCTTTCAATAGTTGCAGCGAGTTTATTTGACTGCTTTTCATACATTTCGCATTTTAAATGTAATCTTTTTTTATCATGATCAAAGAAGGTGCAATAAACATCTACTTCATCATTTTCTTTCACTTCATTTTCATAGGTAGTTCTTGTATCTACAACCATAGTGCTTCTTTTATTAATTTGTGCATTTGAACCACCCATATGAAACTTATTAAGCATTGTTTCCCATGCTTGATCAAAAATTAGAACATAGTATGCCATATTCATATGTTCATTGTAGTCTGTCCATTCCTTAATAACTTTTCTAGTGGCAAGATGAAATGACATAATTTAATTTAAACTTTATTTATTTTATCTGCTATCAATATTTTCCTTTTCATTTCTCGAAGGACAGGTTTTTCTATAAGTTTACCGTCTATGACTACTAGACCTGTATTTGAATTATTAAATTCTTCTAAA
Organism: uncultured Pelagibacteraceae bacterium; assembly: GCA_902518235.1. Taxonomy (GTDB): domain Bacteria; phylum Pseudomonadota; class Alphaproteobacteria; order Pelagibacterales; family Pelagibacteraceae; genus Pelagibacter. The sequence goes on from CABYFN010000041.1 coordinate 933, forward strand.
ATTTTTTTAGCCTTGATAATTTCATCTTGAGGTGGTGTAAATACTCCATTTAAAATTTTAATTTGTTTTGGATGAATAGAACCTTTTCCAGTAAAGCCTAAGTTTCTTACTTGTTCAGCCTCTTTCCTCATTCCTTCCATATTCTCTAAGTCTAAATAAGGTACATCTATTACATCTACACCAACACTTGCACCTGCATGAACTAATTTAGATCTCGCATGGACAAGATTTTCCCATTTATTTTCAACTCTAAGCTCAGCTGCCATATCAACTCCGCCAAAATATAGAGCAACTATTCTTTTACTGGCATGAGCAATATTATAAATATTTTCTAAAGCCTCATTTGTTTCCATTATTACATGAAGATCCGTATCTAAATTACAGTCTGTTAAAAGGTCATCTATAAACGTTATTTCATCTGGAGTTTTAACCTTTGGTAACATGATAGCCTTTAGATTTATTTTGCTAGATATGAAAGCTTCTAAATCTAAAAGACCAAACTTTGTTCTTTGATTATTTAATCTGACAACTAACTCTACATCATTTTTTACTTCGAGAGTTTTTAGAGCCTCTATAGTATTTTTTCTAGCTTCTGCTTTATCATTGATTGCTATCCCATCCTCTAATTCAATACAAACCATGTCTGCACCTGATGCAATTGCTTTAGGAAACATTTCTGGATGAAGTCCAGGTGTAAAAATAAAACTTCGTCTTACTTTTAATTTGTTCAAGTCCATTTAATTTTTGTAATCAGGTTCTTCTTTATCTAAAATTAATCTTATTTGAGATAGGAATAGATTTGCAAAATCAGTTGGAAAGTTTGCATGTTCTTCTGCAGTTTTCTCTGCAACTTCATGGCTGACTACATTAAGTTCTTGGTTTGTTGAAAGAGCTGTAAGATATGTTTGTGCCGCTCTTTCAAAATAATAAAGAGAATTAAAACCTTCAGCAACACTTTCTCCTGTTGTTAAAATTCCATGATTTGCCAGTAACATGTGCTGTTTGTTTCCAAGGGAATTTGCCATTTTAATTGACTCATCTTCAAGACCTAAACCTCCAAATTCAGTGTATGTAGAAACTCTATTATAAAACATCATTGTATTTTGATCGATTGGTTTCAAGACTGGGTCTTTTAGAGTAGAAAGAGCAGTTGCATATTTAGAATGGACATGAAAAATACATCTTGCATGTGGAGCTTTTTCGTGAATTGCACCATGGATATACAAGGCTGTCGGATCAATAACGTCTGGCTTATTCTTTAACTCTTCTTTGTTTTCCTTAGTTACTAAGATTAGATCGCTAGCCTTAATTCTACTAAAATGAATACCTGCTTTATTACAGTAAAAATCAGATGTACCAGGTATGCATGCACTAAAGTGGTTTGCAACACCCTCATGCATATCAAGTCTAGCTGTCCATCTAAAAGTTGCAGCTAAATCCTTCTGTAATTCTGATATTTCCATTTGCATGATTTTAAAATATAGTTGAAAAATAAATTATGAACAACAACGTTTTTGTATCATGTGCTGTAACAGGGTCAGGAGATACTGCAAGCAAACACCCTGACTTACCTAAAACACCAGAACAAATCGCTAAATCAGCAATAGAGGCTGCAAAAGCTGGTGCAGCAATTGCACATATTCATGTAAGAGAAGAGGATGGAACACCAAGTAGAAGGCTAGAATTATATAAAGAAGTAGTTGATAGAATTAGATCAAGTGAAACAGATGTAATTTTAAATTTAACAACAGGGATGGGTGGTGATTTAGATATTGGACAAGGAAAAAATCCTCTAGATTTTGGCCCTATGACCGACATGGCAAATGTTATGGAAAGAATAGCCAATGCAGAACAATTCTTGCCAGAAATTTGTACGCTAGATGCTGGAACATTAAACTTTGGTGATGGGTCAGTTATTACAGTTAATACTCCTAATGATTTAAGAAAAGCTGCAAAAAAGTTGCAAGAAATTAAAGTTAAACCAGAGATAGAGGCATTTGATTTAGGAAATATGTGGTTTGGCTCTCAATTATACAAAGAGGGTTTGCTAGATGATCCTCCAATGTTTCAAATGTGTTTAGGTATTCCTTGGGGAGCTCCAGCTACTCCATTGGCAATGCAAGCAATGAAAGATATAATGCCAGAACAAGGAGTATGGTCAGGCTTTGCTATATCAAAAAATGAAATGCCTTTTGTAGCACAAACAGTTGTAATGGGTGGAAACCCAAGAGTTGGTTTAGAAGATAATTTGTATATATCAAAAGGTAAACTTGCAACCAATGCTCAGTTAGTTGAAAAAGCGATTAGAATTGTAACTGATCTTGGAGCATCAATAATGACTGCAGAAGAAACAAGGAAAAAACTAAAGCTTGTTAAACGCAAGT
>CABYFN010000042.1 GCA_902518235.1 uncultured Pelagibacteraceae bacterium
ACAATCTTGGATCACAATGCAAAAATCTCATGCTATTGCTAATGGAACTTATGTTGCTGCTATAAATAGAGTTGGGGTAGAAAAAAAAGGGAAAAAAAAAATTGAATTTTGGGGTAATTCAATGGTGATAGATCCTAGTGGTAAAATAATTGCAAAAGCAGGAAATAAAAAAGAAGATATTTTAGTTTGTGAAGTAGATTATAAAAAAATTGATACTGCTAGACAGCACTGGCCCTTTTTAAGAGACAGAAGAACCGAGTTTTATAAAGATATTCTCAAAAATCCTGAAGATGAGTGAAAAAATAGATGAATTTAGAATGCCAGCAGAGTGGGAGCCTCAAAAATCAGTTTGGATATCCTGGCCACATAATAAAAATGATTGGCCTGGATTATTTGAAGAAATTCCAAATGTAGTTGGAAAAATAATAAAATATTTAACAAAATATCAAAGAATAGATTTATTAGTCAATAGTAGCAAAAGTATTGACACCACAAGAATATATTTAAAAAAAATAGGTTGTAATATACCCAACATTAAATTTCATAAACTTAAAACAGACAGACTTTGGTTAAGAGATTCTGGGCCAATATTTTTAGTCAACAAAAAAAATAGAAAAAAGATCATGCTTGATTTTAAATTTAATGCCTGGTCAAAATATAAAAACTTCAAAAATGATAACAAAATTAATAGCCATATTAGTAAATATTTAAATATTGAAAGTATTTTACCTAGAAAAGTAAATTCGAAAAAATTTGTAAGAGTAGTAATGGAAGGTGGTGCATTTGATAATAATGGCTCAGGCTCTATATTATTAACAAAAGAATGCTTGTTAAGTAGTAAACAAGAGAGAAATAAAGGATTCAAAAAAATTGATTATGAAAATCTGTTTTCAAAATATTTAAATGCAAAAAATTTTATTTGGCTTAATAAAGGAATTGTTGGAGATGACACACACGGTCATATCGATGATATTGCAAGGTTTATTTCAAAAAGTACAATTATGATAGCTGTGGAAAAGAATAGATCAGATAAAAATTATAAATCTCTTAAAGAAAATTTAAAAATACTAAGTAATAGTTATGATGAAAATGGAAAAAAATTTAAAATTATAAAGATACCTATGCCAAGCCCAGTTGTTATAGAGAAAACTCGTGTCCCAGCAAGTTATTTAAATTTTTTTATAAGTAATAAAACAGTCTTAGTGCCAGTATTTAATGTAAAAGAAGACAAAAAAGTCTTAAAAATTTTTAGAAAATTTTTTACAAATAGAAAAGTTGTTCCTATTGATTGTAGTGATTTAATTTGGGGTTTTGGAGCCATTCATTGCATGACACAACAAGAGCCAAAAATTTGAATTAAGCAGCTTTTAAAGTACCTAATAATAATCTAAAAGGTATCAACATTACTAAAGCTACAAATATCTTTACCGCTAAGTCTCCTAAAGAAAGTGTCACCCAAGGTATCCCTGTTCCATAAAATGAAATTGAAAAGAATAAGAATGTATCAACTGTAGAACCAATTAATGAAGATGCCAGAGGTGCTATAAACCATTTTTTTTGTCTTAATTGATCAAATATTTGTACATCTAGTAGTTGAGCAATAATAAATGCTGTTCCTGAACCGATTGCTATTCTTACTGAGATTAAATCTGCAAAATTTGTTGAAAAAATTAGTGTAAACAAAATACCTATTGTAAATCCAATATATACAATTTTTCTTGCAACTAATTTGCCAAAAGATCTATTTGCTAGATCAGTTATTAAAAATGCTATCGGATAGCTGAATGCTCCATATGTAAGAATTTCTTGAAGACCATAATATTGAATTGGAAATTGAACTAAATAATTAGATGCTAAGACAACCAATCCCATTAAAAATGAGAGTGTTAAAAATACTTTATTCATTATGCTGATTTACTAACTAAAGATTTTTTTAATTTTTTTAGTCTTAATGATAAATCTCTAGACTTAGCTGAAATAAGAAATTGGTCAAAACTACCTTTTTTATCTACTGATCTAACACCAGCATTTGAGACGGTTAATCTTAAACTTCTCTTAAGTAGCTCACTTTTAAACTTTACTTTTTTAAGATTTGGAAGAAATCTTCTTTTTGTCTTATTGTTAGCATGACTAACATTATGACCCTTAAGTGGGATTTTTCCAGTAAGTTCGCATTTTTTAGACATAAATTATGAGCCTGTATAGGATCTGAATCTTATCGCGTCAAGATTAATTTTTAGTTCCAATAGCCTCTGAAACATTTTTAAACCCTTTATTTTTTAATAAATCAATTAATTCTGTACTTATTTTTGAAGCTATACGGGGACCTCTGTAAACCATTCCAGTATATAATTGAACGAGTGTTGCTCCAGAAATGATTTTTTCAAAAGCATCTTGTCCATTGCTAACACCACCTACTCCTATTATTTTTGTTTTATCTTTTAGAATTTTATAAAATTTAGAAATTACCTCGTTTGAAATCTTTTCTATTGGTTTGCCTGACAGTCCACCCTTTTCTAATTTATTTATATTTTTTAAATTTTCTCTATTCTTATCTGTGGTATTGGAAACAATAATAATTCCTATTTCTTGTTCCATAATGATCTTGGATACTTCATTAATTTGATCGTCATTAAGATCAGGTGAAACTTTTATTGCTAATGGAATGTTTGAATTCAACTTTTTTTTTTCATTTTTTAGTTTGTCAATCAATGAATTTAATTCATCCTGGTTATGAAAGTCTCTTAAATTTTCTGTATTTGGTGAGGAGATGTTTATAGTTATATAATCAGCTAAATTATAAAATTTACGAAAACAAATTAAATAATCATCGATTCTATTAGTTGAGTCCTTATTTGGTCCGATATTTATTCCTAAAAATCCCTTTTTATTATTTTCCTTAATTGTCTTACTAATTTGTTCTGAGCCAGAATTGTTAAAACCTAATCTGTTTATAAGAGCTTCATCTTCTTCAAGTCTAAAAACCCTTGGTTTAGGGTTACCAAATTGAGGTTTTGGAGTAATTGTCCCTACTTCAACAAATCCAAATCCAAGATTAAACAGTGGATTGTATACTTCAGCATTTTTATCAAACCCAGCAGCAACACCAATTGGTGATGATAAT
>CABYFN010000043.1 GCA_902518235.1 uncultured Pelagibacteraceae bacterium
GAGTAAAACGACTTGAACTTGAACCTGGTGATTTACAAATATTTAAAGGTAGATTTACTATGCATAGAGTAACTAAAATTAAAGGAAAAACATCACGTTTTATGTGCATACCTGCGTATGTATTGGATCCATGGAGAGTAAATACACCTGAACATTCAAAAGCAATTTATGGAAAAGTATTGCCCATACATTTAGAAAGAAATAAAGTTAGATCCGATGGATTAACAGATTAATGTCATACAATTTTAAAAATAAAAAAATAATTATCTCTGCTGGGGCATCAGGAATTGGTTGGGCAACAGCAAAAGAGTGTCTCGAAAAAGGTGCGAAGGTATTTGTTTGTGATGTTGATAAAAAATCTATAAATAAATTAAAGAAAAATCCTTTAAATAATAAAAGATTATTTTCTTTTCATTGCGATGCCTCAAATGAAAACGATGTAATAAATTTCTTTAAAGAAATTAAAAAAAAAACACAAAAGATTGATGCACTAATTAATAATGTAGGAGTTGCAGGCCCAACAGGAACTATGGACAAACTTAAAACAAAAGATTGGGAACAAACTTTAAAGATAAATGTAATTAGTCATTTTATTTTTTCAAAATTAGCAATCCCAATGTTAAAAAAAAATAAGGGTGGCTCAATAGTAAATCTATCCTCTACAGCAGGTATATTTGGATTTCCATTAAGGTCTCCATACTCAGCAAGTAAATGGGCGGTTGTTGGAATGACAAAAACTTTAGCAATGGAATTAGGAAAGTTTAAAATTAGAGTAAACGCAATTTGTCCAGGAACTGTAAAAGGAGACAGAATGGGAAGAGTTATTAGAGACAAAGCTAAATTTTTAAAAATTTCAAAAAAAGCTGTTGAGAGTGAATTTGTTTCTATGACTTCTCTTAATACTTGGGTTTACGAAAAAGATATTGGTAAAATGTGTTTTTATTTAATATCTGATGAATCTTCTAGAATTTCTGGTCAGGTAGTTGGTGTTGATGGAAATACTTTAAGAATGCACTAGTGCTCTAAATATTTTCAATAAATTCTAATAAGTTATTTGCTATTTGCTCAGGAGCCTCTATCAAAAAAGAGTGTTTAACATCTGGTATAATAACTAATTTAGAGTCTTTTATCTCATTTGACATTTTTTTGTTATGGAAAGGAGTGCATCCACCATCATTTTCTCCTGTCATAAATAGACAAGGTTTCTTTATATCTTTTAACCATGAGATCATCTCAGTTTCTGCATAAATTTTAAAAACATTTATAAACACATCTTTATCAGTATCTATTACCTGTTTTAATCGTCTTGATACAAGGTCCGGATTTTTTTCAATAAAATCATCTGTAAACCATCTGTTGGTCAGATTATTTAATGTTTTTTCAACTCCCTTATTTTTTAGATCTGAAATGACATTCCACACTTTTTGTTTATCTTCATCAGATCTTCCTGCAACTGTTGATAATAAACCTACTGATAAAACCCTTTCAGGAAACTTTTTGGCATAAGCAGGGGCAATCATGCCCCCTAAAGAGTGTCCCATAAAATGGGCTTTTTGGATGTTTGTCTTTTCTCTTACTCTTTCTAGATCTAATACAAGGTCATCTAAATTAAAATCTTTATTATCTACAGGTGATTTTCCATGCCCTCTTAAATCGTATGTCACGACTGTAAACATGCTTTTAAGTTTTGGAGTTATAAATCTCCATGCATCTTCTGCACCTCCAACTCCATGAGTTAAAAATATTGCCGGTCCTGATCCTGTAACTGAGTAATTGCAATCTATGATGCTCATAGATATTTAAGCAACTTGTATATTAGATTTTTTAAAATATGGGATTACGTTTTCACCAATTCTATACATTGACTCTATTAGATCTTCTTGTGATTGTCCAAAACTTGAACTAAGAATTACCTCATCAACTCCTACTTCAGCATAAATACTAAGTTTATCGATCATTTCATTTAAAGGACAAATTAAAAGATTTTCTTTTAATTCTTCTAAAGTTTGTTTTCTCGGTAAAGCTTCAATATTACCCTCTTTTACCTTGCCTGGTCCTGTAAACATATTATCAAATCTTTTGTAATATTCGTAAGCAAGTTTTGTTTTCTCTCTAGCTTCATTTTCATCTTTTGCTAAGTAAGCCATTCGTTGCATTGAAAGTTTAAGTAACTTACCTTTTTCACCTAACTGAGCGCAACCTTCTTTAAATGCATTAACCCTATTTAATAAAAGATCTTTTGTTCCTGATAATACTGTTGATTGAATATGAAATCCTCTTGAAGCTGCATCTTTTATACTTTCTAAATTCATTGCAGCAACCATCATTGGTATTGGATTGCTTATGGGTCGAGGCATTATGGTTAATGGTTCGAAGTCATAGTATTTTCCTTTATACGAAACTTCTTTATTTTTTAATAACAATTGTAGAACCTCTAGAGACTCTACAAATTTTTCTTTCGATTGTTCTATTGGTGTGCCTAGTCTTTTCATTTCCCACGGAAATGCTCCTCTTCCTACACCTAAAATTAATCTTCCATCAGTTAAAATATCGGCAGTAGCTACTTCACCAGCGTATGTTCTCATATCGTGTAGAGGCAAAACAACTATACCTGTTGTTATTTTAATATTTTTTGTAATTGATGCAATTTTTACAGCCATCTGCAATGGTGAAGGCATCATTAGTAAGTTTATTAAATGATGCTCTGGTATTGACACAGTTGCATAACCAAGTTTTTCAGCAGTCACACATTCTTCAAGCATATTTTTAAAATGCTGCTTTGAACCAATGCTTGTATCTGGCATGTAACTTGTTAAAAAATGATTAAAATCCATGTAACTAAATTACCATTTTAAGTTTTCTTTAGATATCTATTT
>CABYFN010000044.1 GCA_902518235.1 uncultured Pelagibacteraceae bacterium
TAATGAACCAACAGTTTTAATAGTTGTCCACACAGCATCTTTCAACAGACTTAATTTTAATTGTCCTCTAAAAAAAATAAAAACTAAAACTAATATTACTCCTACTGCTGCACTCTCTGTAGCAGTGAAGAAACCTAAATAAAGTCCACCCATCATAATTGCAAATATTAAAAATATTGGAAAAACTTTTGAGATAGCTGCAACTCTTTCCTTTAATGGCATCTTGGTTCCATACCCACCTTGTGAAGGGTAAATAAAAAGATAAACTCTTATTGCAATCATATAGAGTACCACTGCTATTATTCCTGGTACGAGTGCTGCAAAAAATAGTTCTTGAACTGATTGTTCAGTTAAATACGCATATATTACTAAAATAACGCTTGGTGGAATTATTATTCCAAGCGTTCCCCCAGAAGCAATAGAGCCACTTATAAGAGCATCGCTATAACCATGCCTTCTCATTTCAGGGCCTGCCATTTGAGACATTGTTGCAGCTGTTGCTATTGAAGATCCACAAATCATTCCAAATCCTGCACATGCTCCAACTGTAGACATCGCTAAACCACCTTTGTAATGACCCACTATTGCGTAGGCTGCATCGTATAAATTTCTTGATAAATTTGAACTATTGGCAAGGTTTCCCATTAAAACAAATAGTGGTAATACTGATAACGTATATTTTGAAACAGCATCAAATGGAGCGGTACCTAAAACAAATATTGCAGGGTCAAACCCTGATATCATTGCAAAACCTGCAAAACCCACTACCAACATTGCAATTCCTATTGGTACATTTAATACCATCAAAATTAATACAGCAGCGAAAGATAGCCCTCCGTTAATCACAGCTTCTAAACCCATTATAATTCCTCTACTTTTGAGTTATTTTTATAAATAGTTTTAATAAACCATATTATTATTGCAAAAACACTTAACCACATCCCAATAGAGCATATGAAATAAAATGGATAAAAATATAGTTCTAAATCAAGCGTTACTCTTTGATTATTCATAAATTTATAAGAAGTCAAAGTAGTTGAATATGCCATTAAAGACATAATCGATATCATTAAAACAAATTTTAAAATTACCAAGTACGTTTTAAATATACCTAAATTTAAATTATTTATAAAATCTGCTGAAACATTAGCATTTAAATAAAATGCTCTTGGCATTGCAAGGAAAGCTACTAATGCCATTCCTATTTCAACTAACTCTATTGTACCTGTAACTGGTGAATTTAAAAATCGTCTTCCAAATACGTCACAAAAAGTTAATACAGCTAATAAAAACAAAACAATGCCTGAAGCTATCGACGCATAATCAAAAACTTTACTGACTTTAGAAATCATAAAAATGTTGCTTCAAATTATTTAAACATTAACATATAAGTAGTTTCAAAAATAGAAAGTATTAATCATGAAATTTATTTCTTTTAAACATAATGATCAAAATAAGTTTGGTATTATAAATAATAATAAAATTACAGATCTAACTGGAAAAGTATCTAATTCAAATACTCTTAAAGATTTAATTTCAAATCAAGGAATTGAAGAAGCAAAATCTTATGCATCAAATAATCCAGGCAACATTAATGACTCTGATATTGAATATTTACCATTAATTCCAAATCCTGGAAAAATTATTTGTGTCGGTTTAAATTATAGTGAACATGTTAAAGAAACCAACAGAACAATTGAAGAGAATCCAGTAATTTTTCATCGATTTCCAGAAAGTCAAACTGCACACCTACAACCAATTCAAAGACCTGTTGTTTCACAAAGTTTAGATTTTGAAGGTGAGATGGCAGTAATTATGGGTGAAGGTGGCAAACATATAAAACCTGAGGATGCTTTAAAACATATAATTGGTTTTTCATGTTATAATGAAAGTACTGTAAGAGAGTGGCAGAGACACACTAGACAATTTGGAATGGGTAAAAACTTTGAAAAAACAGGAAGTTTTGGTCCACACATGGTTTTAGCTGAAGACATTACAGATTATAAAAATCTAACAATTGAAACTAGATTAAATGGTGAAGTAATGCAAAACGCTAAATTAAGTCAACTTATTTTTGATATTCCAATTTTAATTTCGTATGTCTCCAAAGCAATGGCATGGAGAGCTGGTGATGTACTAGTCACTGGTACGCCTGGAGGGGTAGGGTTTAAAAGAAATCCTCCAATATTTATGAAGCCAGGAGATAATGTTGAAATAGAAATCACAGAAATTGGCACTTTATCTAATACAATTAAGGATGAAATAATCTAATTTTCAAGTTAAACTTTCTGATAATTATTTAATTATAAGAGGGGATTAACATGAAAAAAAAAATAATTGGTTTTGTTATAGGAATTTTTTCCTTAAGCATTATTAGTACGGCATCAGCTACAGAATTAAAGTTAGCAACGTTTGAGCCACCAAAAGCATTTATAGCTAGCAAGATTTTAGCTGCTTGGGCAGATAAGGTTAACAAGTGTTCAAATGGTGCTTTAAATGTAAAAATGTATGCAGGAGGAGTATTAGGAAGCCCTCCCAAACAATACGATATAGTAACTTCAGGAGTTGCAGATATATCTTGGACAGTTCTTGGATATATTGGTGGTCAATTTCCTTTGAGTTCAGTTGTAGAACTACCATTCTTAACTAAAACTTCAAAAGCTGGATCAAGAGCTTTAAATACTCTTTTTGAAGAAGGTTATCTGAATAAAGAAATGGCAGGAATTAAATTAATAGGACTTCATTCGAATCCAGGA
>CABYFN010000045.1 GCA_902518235.1 uncultured Pelagibacteraceae bacterium
TAGAAAACTTAAAATCTCTTAAATTATCTTTTTTAAATAAAGAGTTTCACAACAAATAAATATGAACGAAGCAGAAACAATAGCCGAATTAATTGACCCAAAAGTAAAAGAAGCTGGTTGGGGTGATGTTGAAGGTAGTGTTGTTAGAAGAGAGTTTAAAATTACCAATGGTGAAATTAAACCAGGCGGTATACGAGCTGGTATTATTAGAGCTGATTATGTTCTTGTATATAAGAATAGAAAACTGGCAGTTATTGAGGCTAAAAAAGAAGACTTGCCTGTGACTGAAGGTATTAGCCAAGCAAAAGATTATGCACAAAAATTAAAGATACACACTACCTACTCTACTAATGGTCATAAGATTTATGAGATTAATTATTCTAAGAATGAAAAAGGTGAAATGTTTATTACTTCAGAAGGTGAAATAGATAAGTTTCCATCTCCAGAAGAATTGTGGATTAAGACTTTTAAAGATAGAAACGAATGGTCTGGTAAGTTTGATGCTATTAACTTTGAACCTTTTAGAGGCACAAAGGAACCAAGATATTATCAAGAAATAGCAATCAATAATGCTTTAGATGCAATTGCTGATAGACAACAAAGAATACTTCTAACTCTTGCAACAGGTACTGGTAAAACTGTAATTGCATTTCACATTGCTTGGAAACTATTTCAATCCAGATGGAATATGCAAAGAGATGGCAAAAGAATTCCTAGAATATTATTTTTAGCTGATAGAAATATATTAGCTAATCAAGCTTTTAATTCTTTTAGTGCCTTTGATGAGAATGCTTTAGTTAGAATTACTCCTAAAGATGTTAAAGACAAAGGGCATGTTCCAACTAATGGTTCTGTATTCTTTACTATATTTCAAAGCTTTATGTCTGGACCAGAAAATAAACCTTACTTTGGTCAATACCCTGCTGACTTCTTTGATTTAGTAATTATTGATGAGTGTCATAGAGGTGGAGCTAAAGATGAAAGTAGATGGAGAGGAATAATGGATTATTTTTCATCTGCTGTACAAATTGGTCTAACAGCTACACCTAAAAGAAAGTTTAATGCTGATACTTATGATTACTTTGGTGAGCCTGTTTATACTTACTCATTAAAAGATGGGATTAAAGATGGTTTCTTAACACCATTTAAAGTTAAGAGAATTCAAACAACTATGGATGAATATGTTTACACGGGTGACGATGATATTTTAGCTGGTGAAGAAGAAATCTCTGAAGGTGAAGTGTTTGAGGAAAAAGACATGAATAAGAAAATTGTTATCGAAGGCAGAGAACGTAAGAGAGTTCAGTTAATGCTTAATAGTATTAACCCTAAAGAAAAAACCTTGGTTTTCTGTGCAAGTATTGCTCATGCTGGAATGGTTAGAGATTTAATTAATCAAGAGTCTGTTAATCCTCCCGCTGATTATTGCGTAAGGGTTACCGCTAAAGACACAACAACAGGCGATACTCATCTTAGACAGTTTCAGGATAATGAAAAAACACTTCCAACAATTTTAACTACTAGTCAAAAACTTAGTACTGGTGTTGATGCATTGAATATTAGAAATATTGTATTGATGAGACCAGTTAACAATATGATTGAGTTTAAGCAAATAATTGGAAGAGGAACAAGATTATTTGAAGATAAGTTTTATTTTACTGTTGTTGATTTTGTAGGTGCTTCAGCAAACTTTGCTGACCCTGAATGGGATGGTGAACCAATACCTGAGGAACCACCTGGAGATAAACCAGGTGATGATGAACCTCCTCAACCACCAGAACCTCCTGTAGATGATGAAACAGACCCTCCTCCACCAAGAGAAAAAATAATAATTAAACTTGCTGAAGGTAAGGAACTATCAATTAAGTCCATGTCTACTTCTTTATTTTACTTTCATGGGATACCTGTTTCTGCAGAAGAATTTATTAAAAAGCTATTCAATACAATAACTCTACCAGAAATCTTAAAGAGTGAAGAAGAGCTAAGAGAGCTATGGTCATCTCCTATTACTAGGAATGAATTACTTAAAAAGCTTGAAGATAATGGTTTCACAAAACAGGACTTAAAATCTATCCAAACACTAATAGATGCTGAAGATAGTGATATCTTTGATGTTTTAGAGCATGTTGCTTATAGTAAAAAACCTATTCAAAGAGCAACTAGAGTAGCTAATGCAGAGAATGAAATTTATAAAAATTTAAACGATAAACAAAAAGAATTTATAGATTTTGTTTTAAGTAAATATGTCGAAGGTGGTGTTGAAGAGCTTGATATTAATAGATTAAGTAGCCTTGTTGAACTTAAATATAAATCACTACATGATGGTCAAAAAACATTGGGTGATGCTGATAAAATTAAATCTACATTCATAGACTTTCAAAAACATCTCTACTAATGAACTGGGAAACAAGATTAAAACTGTTTTTAGAAAAGAATAGTATCAATCAACAAGAGTATGATGAGTTTGTTTCCATAGGCAAAACCCTTAAAGATGATGCAGATATAGAGAAATACATGCAATACGGTGAAGGTATATATCTTTTGCTTGGTGAAGATATTAATACAGAAGATGATATTGAATCTTAAAAAGTAATATTATAATTGTTTTTGGACATAAATATGATGCAAGGAAATATTAAGATAAATATTTATTATCAATACTTTTAATTAAAAAGCTGAGGGTACGTCACA
>CABYFN010000046.1 GCA_902518235.1 uncultured Pelagibacteraceae bacterium
TATATTTCTATTCATAATAAGATGTTGCAATTATTAAAAAAACCGTATTTTACTAAATATTATTCATCTAGACCTAAGAATATAAATGATATCAAATATATGGTAGAAATAGTAAATCAATACCTAATCAAAGATTTAAAAATTAATGATTGAGAATATAAAAAAATTAATGAATTTAATTGCTTTAATTATAATTACATTATTATTGTCTTATTCAGTTTCTAATGCAGATATTTATGAGGAAATTAAGGTTGAAGGCAATGATAGGCTTTCTGTTGAAACAATTATAATGTTTTCGGGATTAAATTTATCTGACGACATTACAATTAGCGATTTAAATTTATCTATTAAAAAACTTTACAAAACAAATTATTTTAAAGATATAAAAATCACTCAAAAAAATAAAATTTTAAATATCAAAATTATTGAAAATCCTATAATTCAAACAATTAAAATCAATGGAATTAAAAATAATACAACATTGAGTAAATTGAAAGAATTTACAAAAAAATCAGAAAAATATCCATTCTTAAAAAATCGTATTCTAAATCAAAATAATCTTCTTTTAAATGTTGTTAGAGGCACAGGGTATTATTTTGCAGAGTTAGACACAAAGATTTTAGATAATCAAAATAATTCTGTTGATATTATATATAACTTCACTTTAGGTGAAAGAGCTACAATTAAAAAAATAAATTTTCAAGGTAATAAAGTTTTTTCAGATTCAAAGCTAAGGAATATAATTAAATCTGAGGAAGATAAGTTTTGGAAATTTATTACATCAAATAAATATTTGGATGAATTTAAAATTCAGCAAGATGAGAAAAGATTAAAACAATATTACCAAAGGAAAGGTTATTATAATGTAATTATAAAGTCTTCATATGCAAAAAATATTAATAACGAATTTTTTGAACTAAATTTTAATATAGACTCTGGAGACAAGTTTTTTTTTAATGATATATTAATTGAAATTAATGATAATTTTAATAAGGAAAATTTTATAGAAATTAATAATAAACTTAAAAAGTTTAAAGGCAAAAAGTACTCTTCCAAAACAATTAAAAAAATTATGGATGAAATCGATCAGATATTACTATTAAAGGAATTTTTATTTATAAATACTAAATATGATTTATCTATTATTGAAAAAAATAAAATAAATTTAAATTTTAAATTTGAAGACTTGGAAAAACTTTTTGTAGAGCGAATAAATATATTTGGAAATTTTATAACAGAAGAAAAGGTCATAAGAAATTCACTGATTATTGACGAGGGTGATGCATATAATCAAGTACTTTTAGATAAATCTATTAATTCAATTAAGTCCCGAGGTATCTTTAAATCAGTAGAATCAAAAATTAAAACCTCAAATGATGATAACCAAAAAAAAGTAATTGATATTTTTGTAGAAGAAATGCCTACAGGTGAGGTATTCGCTGGGGCAGGAACAGGTACTTCTGGCGCCACATTTACTGCTGGAATAAAGGAAAAAAATTATCTTGGAAAGGGAATTAAATTAGGCACAGATATACTTATCTCCGAAGATCAAATTAAAGGTAAGTTTTCAGTTGTAAATCCTAATTTTAAAAATACTGATCGTTCATTGAACACTACATTAGAAAGTACTAGTTCTGATTTTTTAAGTACAGGTGGATTTAAAACATCTCGAACTGGATTTAGCATTGGAACAGGTTTTGAACAATATTCTGATTTATATTTAAACTTAGACATCTCTACTTATTACGAGAAATTAGAAACTTCTTCAACAGCGTCAGCTCACAAAAAAAAGCAGGAAGGCGACTACCTGGAAAATCTTTTCACATATAATATAATGATGAATAAACTAGATCAAAATTACCAACCTACGCAAGGCTATATGGTTAGTTTTAATCAAGAATTACCTATTTACTCTGATGATTTATCTATTGGAAATACTCTTAAATTATCTAATTATCACTCAGTTTCCGATAATTTAATTTTATCTGGGAAATTATTCCTTAAATCAGTTAATTCAATTGACGACGAAGTTAGAGTATCAAGAAGAATATATATACCTAGTAAAAACTTGAGAGGATTTGAGCCTGGCAAAATTGGACCAAAAGATGGTGTTGAATATGTTGGTGGTAATTTTGGCTCAGCTTTAAATCTAAATTCAACTATTCCAAACGTTATAAATGGATTTGAAAATATAGATCTTAATCTTTTTTTTGACGCTGCCACATTAAGAGAAGTTGATTACGACAGCTCTTTAGAATCGAGTAAAATAAGATCTGCCACAGGTATAGCAGTAAATTGGTTTACAGTAATAGGACCACTTTCTTTCTCCTACGCTATTCCTATATCAAAGGAGACAACTGACCAAACAGAATCTTTTAGATTTCGTATAGGAACATCATTTTAGAAATGAAAAAATTTTATTTTTATTTTTTAATTTTAGCCATTTTTCCTTCAAATACGTTTGCAAAAATTGCTTATATTGATTTAAATTTAATTTTAAATATGTCTGATGTTGGAAAATTTGTTAACACACATATTGAAAAAATAAGAAAT
>CABYFN010000047.1 GCA_902518235.1 uncultured Pelagibacteraceae bacterium
TTGGAATTAATTATTCGAATAATGATCAAATTTTAATAATTACAATTATGGTATTTGTGTTGAGTACAATAATTTCTGGATATCACTTTGGAATTGAGAATAATTTATTTGATGAACTTTCTGCTTGTGTAAATGACTCATTAGATATTTCAAATAAATCAAAATTATTAGAGTCTCTTAACCAAAGTATGCCAGTTAACTGCAAAGATGCTACTTTTAAAATTCTTGGAGTTTCCCTAGCGGCAATAAATACAATTTTATCAGTTTTAATTGTAATTTTTTCTATTAGAATATTGACTTATGAAAAGAACTAATAAAAAAAAATTAGAAGAATTTATAAGAGTAGATCATGCTGGAGAAAGAGGAGCAATTAAAATTTATGAAGGTCAACTGCTTGCTTTAAACACTATTATTAAAAATGATGATTTGAAACATACTATTGGTGAAATGAAAAAACATGAGGAGGAACACTCGAATTTTTTTGAAGATGAAATAGAAAAAAGGAATATAAAACCAACTAAATTACTACCATTATGGGATTTGCTTGGATTGGGTCTTGGATTTGGTTCTACAATACTTGGAAAAAAAGCTGCAATGCTGTGTACAGCTTCTGTTGAAGAGGTAATTGATGAACATTATAAAAATCAAATTGATCAAATAGAAGTGGATGAAAAGGATTTAAAAGAAAAAATAATAAAATTTAGGCAAGATGAATTAAATCATAAAGATATAGCCTACGAGGAAGGTGCTACAAAAAAAGGTCTTTATTCTATTATGGATAAGGTAATCAAAACTGGTTCTAAAGTTGCTATAAAAATCTCTGAAAAAATTTAGTTACGGCTCAAGTTCAACATCCCAATACAAATAGTCCATCCAACTTTTATGTAAAAAGTTTGGTGGAAAATTCTTGCCATTTTTATGAAGATCCTCTGTGGTAGGTTGAAAAGGCCACTGGTTTAGTGTCATACCTGAATTCTTAATAAGTCTTCCTCCTTTTTTAACATTGCAAGACGAACAAGCTGTTACAACGTTATCCCAATTAGTTTTTCCACCCTTTGACCGTGGCAATAAATGATCAAATGTTAACTCATTTTTGCTACCACAGTATTGACAGCTAAACTTATCTCTTAAAAATACGTTAAACCTAGTAAAGTTTGGATTTGATTGAGGTCTTATATATGATTTAAGAGCTATTACACTTGGAAGTTTCATACTAAATGAAGGACTCCTAATTTGTCTATCATAATAACTAACAATTGAAACTCTGTCTAAGAATACAGATTTAATTGAATCCTGCCAACTCCACAATGAAAGTGGATAATAACTTAAAGGCCTATAATCTGCATTTAAAACCAACGCAGGGCATTTTTCTAATGAGATATTTTGATCAGACAGTTCAATCATATTTAAAACATACATTAAATATATTTTTTATCAACACATCTAATTTTATATTAAATATTTATTCACTAATTAATTTTTTTTTTAATAAAGTTTAATGCCGCACTTGATGCTTCCATTGGTATATGATGATCACAATTTTTAATCATTAAAGTTTCAATTTTAATTTTGTTTCTTATAAAAAAATCTTTAGCTTCAAGTAAGTTGTTTGGGGGGACGATTGGATCATTTTCACCATGTATCATTAAAATACTAGTTTTATTTTTAATTCTTGGAGAAAGGTCTTTCATATTTATGATTCTTCCAGAAAACCCAACAATACAACTAAATTCTTTTTCTGATGTTAGACCAACATTTAATGACATCATACACCCTTGGCTGAAACCAGAAATACAAATTTGTGAATATTCTAAATTAAAATAATTACTTACTTCTGAAATATAACTGTTTAGAATATTTTCTGCCTTTTTTGACTCTTCAAGAGAATATTCTGGATCCTCATTATTTAAATCAAACCATTGAAACCCTGTAGGATTTATACTGCATACTTCATGTGCATCAGGACATAAAAAAACTGTATTTTTTAAAAATCTTTTCCAGTTTAAAGTTAACATGCTGATATCTTTACCATCACCTCCATATCCATGAAGTAAAATTACAGCACTTTTAACTTCCTCGTTATTCTCTGGTTTTATTATTGTTGTATTTAATGAGAATTTCATAAATTTTTTGGTAACCAATCAAGTAAAGATTGATCATTAAAGTCAATGTAACCAACAATTCTTCCAACCTCAAAACCATTTCTGTCTATTAGAATTGTTGTGGGTAATCCTCGTAGTTTAAAAAACTTTGAAAATTCTGGTCCAGATCCTGTAAATATATCTAAATTCTTAATTTTGATTTCATCAAAAAACTGTTTAGATTTTTTATAACTTTCGCCACCAATATTTATTGGAATTATATTTATATTTTTGAATTCTTTTAAGGTTTTAAGTTTATCCAAAGATGGCATTTCTTTTTTGCAAGGAGCACACCAAGTGGCCCAGAAATTTATTATCAAGGGATTTGAGTTATAATTATTTAAACTTACTTTTTGGCCA
>CABYFN010000048.1 GCA_902518235.1 uncultured Pelagibacteraceae bacterium
CCACTAAAGTCATTTCTTGGTAAAAAAATCATTCCAACACATAAATCTGAGTTGTCATGTTTATGTCCAGTTATTTCAATTTTTTCTTCGAAGAAATCCTTTGCAATTTCTATATGTATTCCAGCTCCATCGCCTGTTTTTCCATCTGCATCTATCGCACCTCTATGCCATACAGCTTTTAAGGCCTGTATTCCATATTCAACTACTTTCCTTGATTTAAGGCCCTCAGTTGATGCTACAAGACCTACCCCACAAGCATCATGCTCCATTTGCTCATTATAAACATGATTTTTCTTTAAAAGTTCACGATTTTTTTTTTGAATATCCATTATGCAACCTTCATTTTTTGTTTTGATTGCAAAAAACTATCAATTGAGATTGCTGCATCTCTTCCATCTTTAATTGCCCATACAACTAAAGATGCACCTCTAACAATATCACCTGCTGCAAAAACCCCAGGAACACTTGTTTCCATAGTATCAAAGTCAGCTTTTATTGTTCCCCACTGAGAAACTTGAAGTTTTGGTTCTTGAAATAAAACTGGCAAATCCTCAGGATCAAACCCTAAAGCTTTAATTACTAAATCAGCATTAATTTCAAATTCTGCGTTCTCTTGAGCTACTGGTCTTCTTCTGCCACTTTCATCTGGCTCTGTTAATTTCATTTTATCAACTAATAAACTATTTACTTTGTTAGTTCCTTTAAATTCCTTTGGATTACTCAACCAAATAAATTCAACTCCTTCTTCTTCTGCATTACCTACCTCCCGTGCAGAGCCAGGCATATTTTCTTTGTCTCTTCTATATAAACATTTGACCGATTTAGCTTTTTGTCTAATAGAGGTTCTGACACAATCCATTGCTGTATCTCCACCTCCTATTACAACTACATCTTTTCCTTCAGCATTAAGTGTTCCATTATCAAACATTTCAACTTTATCACCTAGTCCTTTTCTATTTGAAGCAGTTAAAAATTCCATTGCTGGGAAAATATTACTTAAGTCGTTTCCAGGTAGATTTACTTCTCTAGGTTTATAAACTCCAGTAGATATTAAAATTGCATCGTGTTTATCCCGTAACTCTTCAAGAGTTGAATCTTTTCCAACCTCAAAATTTTGAACAAATTTTATCCCACCTTCTTTTAGAAGTTTAATTCTTCTTTCAACAACATGTTTTTCTAATTTAAAATTTGGAATTCCATATATAAGTAAACCACCAGCTCTGTCATAACGGTCATAAATTGTAACCTGATATCCTTTTTTTCTAAGTTCCTCACCACAGGCTAATCCAGCAGGACCAGCTCCAACTATTCCAATGCTTTGATTACTTTCGTTAATAATATTTATAGGCTTTACCCACCCATTTTCCCATGCCTTTTCAGTGATATATTTTTCAACTGAACCAATAGTAACAGTTCCGTGACCAGACTGTTCAATTACACAATTTCCTTCACACAACCTGTCCTGTGGACATATTCTTCCACATACTTCAGGCATATTATTTGTACTTTGCGACAAATGATAAGCCTCCTCATATCTTCCTTCAGCGGTCAGCTTTAGCCAATCTGGAATATTATTACTTAAAGGACAATGTACTTGGCAAAAAGGAACACCACATTGGGAACAACGACTTGATTGCTCTTTCGCTTTTTCATGAATAAATTCATTATAAATTTCTCCAAAATCCTCTTTTCTCTTAATTTTATCTCTTTTAGGTGGATTTTGTTGACCTATATCAACAAATTTGAGCATTTTATTTGTCATAACATCGAGCTTATAGCCTAGATTCAATTATCAATAAAGTATTACTAGGTAATATATGCTGACCTATATTTAAAAAAACACAGTATTTGTTGATTTTTTTGATTTTAACATAGTAGATATGCATTTTTTAAATTGCTTTAATTGGACATTGTTTTGTCTATTTATATAAATCAAAAATGATTTCTAAATATATTGAAGCCACTATTTTAGCGTTTGTTCAAGGATTTTCAGAGTTTATTCCAGTTAGCTCATCAGCACATCTGATTATAATTTCAAAACTATCTAACTTCAGTATTAGCTCACTTCAGCTAGATATTAGTTTGCATCTAGGCTCACTTTTAGCAATAGTTTTTTATTTTAGAAGAGATTTATTAGATCTTCTAAATAACAAGTCACTATTGTTGCTAATTATATTGGGCTCACTACCATTAGTGATATTTGGATTTATAATCTACTCAACAGGTTTGGTGGATCATCTTAGAAATTTAAAAGTAATTGCGTGGACAACATTATTGTTTGGAATTTTACTGTTTCTTGCAGATAGAACAGGAGTAAAAAATAATATTGAAAATAATTTAAATATTAAGAATATTTTAATCATAGGTATTTTCCAGATTTTAGCGGTTATTCCAGGAGTAAGTAGATCTGGTATTATAATTACAATTTCTAG
>CABYFN010000049.1 GCA_902518235.1 uncultured Pelagibacteraceae bacterium
CCTATCCATAATTAATTAACCCTTTTGCACTTAGAGTACATTGTTGTTGAGTTTATTCCTGAACCTAACAAATCTTTATAAGTTGCACCAACAGTCCATACCATCATTAATTCTGGTAGAGAAAAAGACCAATCATTCCATGAAAATCCATTTGCTGTTGTTGCTTGAAAATTTCTCCAATGATAAAAATGCTCGTTATATGCATCGAGCTCTATTAACTCGTTTTGACTTCCCCAAATTCTTTGAATTTTTTTTGGTCTGTTGTTATCATAAATTAATTCTATCAAATCATTATCTGGATAAGAATCATCCAAAAAAAGTTTAGGTCTTTCAATATTGTCTGCAGTACTTTTTGAAACACCAACAATTTTTCCTTTTGGCTTTTCACATATAACTCTAAAAATTATTTCTGCTGATAAATTATTATTTATAAATAGTGTTAAAAAAATTGTAATTAAAATTTTTCTCATTTAATTTAAAATAATTTGTTTAATTTCTTTATACAGGTTTATAATTTTATTTTCATTATCTAGTAACTCGCTTAGGTCCTCTGAAAAATTAAACCTTGAGAGTTTATTTGGATAGTTACGTTTAATATAAACAATATTATAAAGTAGTTTAAAATGAAGTATTTGAACTGCTGTTAAGGGAATTCTAACATATTCATCATTAATTCTTTTTGATTTTAACTTCATTTTATTCTCAACAATACTTTCCTCAAATTTTATTGGATGAATCTTTTCAACAAGGGAGTATCCAAAAGTTTCAACTAAATTTGTTTGATCAGCACTGTATGGTTGTCCGTTATCATCTGGATCATGTTCAATATAATGACCAATAAATTTTAGTAATGCTAATTCAGTATTCATGCTCTATGACCAAGAAAAACTGTCCATATAACTATTGCTGTCATTTTTCTTTTATCAAATTTATTTTGTAACAAGTTTCTTTGATTGATAAACTCTCAGTTCTACAACCAATATAACTTTTACCTTTTTTTAATACCCATGCTGTTCTTATGCCTCTCGTTTCCTGAAGCACGATACTATAACCTAAGTCTATGAAATAACTCATATCTTGCTCTACGAATATGTTGTTAGTTTCATCGCCTGAATAAATTTTTGATTGGTCTATATCTGATAATGCATAAGCACTCCCACTCAACAACAAACCCAGAACCACGATTCCTAAAAGTTTTTTCATAATCAATTAAATAAGTTCACTGATTGCACCATAAGATAAAAATAGACAGCCTAATCCTATCACTAGATAACCAATTGAAACAATGAAAGATTTAAAAGTTTTATTTTCTCTAATACTTTCAAAAACAAGAAATAAACAACCAAGTCCTAATAAGCTAAATATTACAAAACCAAAAATTAATGACGATAATTCAAAGGAAACTATTAAGATAATAGCATAAATAATTAATATAATTTTATACTGATCGATAAGATTGAATAGTTTTGATAATGGGCGACTAGCAAAAATAGGTTCAAATGAGCCCTTAGTTTTGGGTTTTGCCAAGGTTTTAGATTTCTTTTCTTTATAATTGTCAGGAAAGCTTTGCCAATCACCTTCTTCAAATTTTATATTAACTTTCTTTAAATATTTTTTGAGTTCTTCAAGTACGTCTAATTCTTTTTTTTTATAATCTTTTAAAAGGGTGTGAAAATAAGCTAAAAAATCAGTGCTAGGAATATCTTTTAAATCTTTCTTATTTATAATTATCCATTTTTCATTTTCCTCTTCACCAAGAACAGAGATTGATTTATCAATGTCATAAAAGAGTTCGTGATACTTTATTGTACCAGTTTCGTAGTCACCTTCTTCGCTTAAGGTAAAAAGTCTTTTAATAACTATTTTACCTCCTTTTATTTTTTGTTCACCTTCATCAATAGTTATAGAATTGCTCACAATCCAAGACTAACAAATCATGAACCACGAGTCTATTTGGTTTAAAAATGGCTATTTGTTACTTTGAATCTTCATAACTCAAACAAAATTTATCTATACCATCACCAATTCTAAGCATGGTGGCATCATGGTTCCAATATTCGATGTTATAACTGTCCCAATCTTTGCAAACTTTTAATATTTTTTGTCTCTTTTCCTCAGTTGAAAGACTTTCGTCATCTCTAAGTTCAATTAC